>JAYVMK010000434.1:0-3497 GCA_043758995.1 Lichenibacterium sp.
GCCGAGGTCACGCCGCGCTCCAGCGACACGTCGGTCAATATCGCATCGCTGTCCGACGTCGTGTCGCGCAATCCGCGCGATCCCGAAGCCTACAACACGCGCGGCGCCGCCTATGCGCGCCAGGGTGACTTCGACAAGGCCGTGGCCGACTTCACCAAGGCGGTGACGATCGATCCCAACAATGCGGCGGCCTTCACCAACCGCGCCCTCGCCTATCGCCAGACCGGCCGCAACGATCTCGCGCTGGCCGACTTCAATCATGCGCTTCAGGCCAACCCGAACCACGCCCCGGCCTATCTCGGACGCGGCAATCTCCTCCGCGTTCAGGGCAATCTCGACGGCGCCCTGGCCGATCTCGATCAGGCCATCAAGCTGAACTCGGAGGGCCAGCAGGGCGCCCAGGCGTTCCATGCCCGGGGTCTGATCCACCAGAAGCGCGGCGATCAGCCCGCCGCCGTGACGGATTTTGACAATGCCATCGACCGCGATCCGTTCGCGGCCGCCCCCTATCAGGCGCGTGCTCAGAGCCTCACGGCGGAAGGCAAGTACGAGCAATCGATCGAGGATTACAACGCCGCGCTCAACGTCGACTCGAAGAACGCCGTAGCCTGGGCCGGCCTCGGGCTGGACTACGAGAAGCTCGGCAACCGCATGAAAGCCCAGGAAAGCTACTCCCGCGCCAAGACCATCGACCCTGATAACCGTGTCGCCAGCGAAGGCCTGTCGCGGACCGGCCGGGCGTAACCGACCAACGGCCGTGGCGCTTCCTGCAGCGCCACCGACCGCCGAGGCGAGATCGCGGAGCCTCGAAGCAAACGAGGCCCATGATAACCCGCACGCCGCGAGACGCTGAGGCCGCCTGGCGCTGGGTCGCTCCGTTGCGCTCGCGATGACGGTGGAAAGAGCCCGGCTCAGGCCTGTTCGAATTCCACTGTGGCGGCATTGCCGGGAGGCTCGGAGATCGCGGAATCTTCGCCCCGGCTGCGCTCGGCCGGCCGGCTTTCGACGCCGGTGAGGATCGCGGGCGCCTCTATCTCCTGCACGTCGACCGAGACCGACATGCCGATGTAATCGGCGGGCGCACCGAAATAGCTACCCTGAAGCGGGATGGCCTGGCGCGGGTCGCGGGCCACCGCCACGCGGATCAGGTCGCGGTTGCCGACGATGCCGTTGGTGGGATCGAATTCCACCCAGCCCGCTCCCGGCAGGTAGACCTGGCACCAGGCATGGGTATTGCCGCCCCCGAGGTGCTCCTCGCTTTTCTCGCGCGGAACGTAGAGGTAACCCGAGACGAAACGCGCCGCGAAGCCGAGCGCCCTCACGGCCTCCATCATCAGCACGGCGAAGTCGCGACAGGTGCCCTTGCCGCTGCTCAACGTCAGCAGCGGGTCCTGCGTGCCGCGCTCGAAGCGCTTCGAATAGGTGAAGCTCTCTTTGATGGCATAGGTCAGCGTCATCAGGAGCTCGCCGGTATCGGTGTGCTGCCCATACCGCACGAAGCGCCTGACCCATTTGTCGAGCTGGTGCTCGGGGTCGAGATATTGCCGTTCGATCAGCCGCGAAATGTCTGGCCGTTCCTCCGCCCCATAGGTGAAGGGGTAGGTCTTGGCGTAATCCTCGATCGAGAAATCGGGCGCATTCGACGGCGTGTGGTCGAGCACGATGCGGGTGTCGAAGACGAGCTCCTTTGCTTCCCCGCCGAAGGTGGCCATCGCCACGCAGTTCCCGAAGACGTCGTGAAACCAGCGGACGCGCTTCGGCTCCGGGCTGATGGTCATCTCGGACGAGAGGAGCCGCTGGTCGTAGCTGTCGCGGGGGCGAAACATCAGCCGATGCTCGCCGAAGCGGACCGGGGCCTTGTATTCGTACCGCGTGATGTGCCGAACCGATAGAACCGTCATTCGCCGCCCGTCAAACCCTCGCCTCGGGATGCCCGAAGCACTCGCCCGGTCTATCTCCGCCCGCCTGGAACCCCGGCTTCCACGCCACTGTGGCGGTGGAAGACGGATGGACGAAGGACCAGCCCCTAAAGCAAATCGCTGCCCTGGGAAAGCTGGCTGGGGCATGCCAGCACCGCTTGACGCGACGCTGACTCACCGGCCGGACGATAGGGCCGGCATGGGCTGACCTCCGTCCATCCGACTCGACGGGAAATGTCCCGAATAGACGTGAACGGTGCTCGCCGGCTCCGTCAGCTCGTCCGTGATCACGTCGAAGCGGCCGAGAATGGCCGGACCGAAGGCGGTGGAGATGGCCACGTCGGTGGCATCACGCCCTCGCGCCATGACGATGCGGCCGATGCGCGGCATGTTGTGGCGAGCGTCGAACGTGTACCAGCGCCCGGAGAGGTAGACCTCGAACCAGGCGCTCCAATCCATGGGATCGGGCACTTTGGGCACGCCGATGTCGCCGAGGTAACCCGTGCAATAGCGCGCCGGGATGTTCATGCAGCGGCACAGCGCGACCGCCAGATGGGCGAAGTCGCGGCAGACCCCCACCTGCTCCTGATGGCCCTCGCTGGCGGTGCGCGTGTTGCGGGCCAGCTGATAATCGAAGCGGATGCGGTCGTGGACATAGTCGACGATGGCCTGGACGCGCGCCCAGCCGCGCGCCGTGCCGCCGAACTGCTGCCAGGCGATGTCGCTCAGCAGATCGGTGTCGGCGTAGCGACTGCCCATGAGGTAGATCAGCACGTCGTCGGGGAGGCGATCGATGGGCACTTCTTCGGCTGCCCAGTTCACCTCGTCGGGCAGCCCGCTATCCTCGATGATGAAATCGGCCGACACATGCAGCTCGCCCGGCGGCACCATGATCCGCGTCAGGCGATTGCCGAAATGATCCAGCACCACGCGGCTCGGCAGGGAGGGGTCGGTGCGCATGACCTGCTCGGTCACGAGATCACGCTCACGCGAGGGATGCACGCTGAGCAGGAACTGCATGGCCACGGGCTGGGGGCATGTGTAGGAGAGATTGTATCCACAGCGGATCTTCATGTCGGACTCTCCCGAAAAGCGGGTGTGCAGCGTCGTACCATCTCGCACGAACTCCTGCCGGCAGCGGATGCAAGATTTGGGCAAACGGCGGCGGCGTTGCAAAGTTCTGTGACGGGACGCAGGAGATGAGGCGTTCAGCGGAGCGCCGTGCGGAGCGCGTCGATCTGGATGGATAGGGCCTGGGACAGGCGGTCCGCTTCGGTGCCGGTCTCCCGGTCCCGCGCCATCGACAAGGCGCCGACGCGAAACGCCGGATAGGCGATCCGCAGGAAGGCGAGGAGCTCCGGATCGCAGGCTGGTCCGGCTCCCGCTACGGCGGCGCGGAGCGCATCCACCTCGTCATCGGACAGCGCATATTCGGCCGCCGCCCCGGCGATGTCCCAGGTGATATCCTGGCAGCCGACGAGGTCGTGGCCGCAGCAATGGTCGAGGGCGTCGGTCTTGACCAGGGTTCCGTCGCGATCTTTCAGCCATTCATGCGCGGCGAGCCGTCCGTCGATCGCC
>JAYVMK010000435.1:0-12632 GCA_043758995.1 Lichenibacterium sp.
GGGGTGCGGTGGCTACAATCCGGTCGCCACCGACACAGGGCCCGTAAGAGCACGTCAAAGAGAAGGGCGTCGATGGCCGTGCACGTCCCCGGCAGAAACAAACGGCTGCTGATGCCCTGCAGCGAGTAGCGGGCGCGCCTACTCCTCGCGCGGGAACGAGACCGCATACATCGGGTCAAGCCTTCGTGATCCGGCTCGGCGGGCCCGAAGTCGACGAAAGCGTTTTGCAACTCTTGACGGTCAAGGTCGATCTGGCTCGACCGTAACCGGAATCGCCTTCATCAGGGTCAACGGGCGCGACCGATGAAGTTGCCACGAGAGAGATAACGTACGCTGCTCTGCAAGGGCGAAGGTCCGGCTCCCGCCGTGCCATCGGTCGGACGTACCGACGATAAGTCGGCGGCGTCATTCGAATAACGCGATCGTTTTCGGGAGTATCCCAATTGGGAATGCGTCGACGGTCACACGGATAGAGGAATGTTTATAGCGCTCAAGCGCCGCCACGCAGCCGGAGGTGCGACGAGGCATTCTTTATCTCCGTGGGATGCGCGAGAGTTTCGACTAGGAGATCAAGCTCACGGCCCCATGGGGCAAACGCCACGGCGTGTGCATCGGCGCGAGTAGCGCGTTCACTCACGGTCTGCGGTCTGTCCGACAGGATCTCGTCCGTCTCGCGCAGGAACTTAGCTCCTGCTCCAACGAAGGTCGCCTAGTCGTTCGAGATTATCACACGCCGACGAGTGGCACGATCCGATATTGATTTGGCACGCTTCGAAGCTGTCCGCCGATCATTGCACCGTAAAACCGGTTATCAGCATCAAAGGTACGCTCATGGCTTAAACTATTCTCATCACCGGCGCATCTAGCGGCCTCGGTCGCGCTACGGCGGAGTTATTTCATGCCAAGGGCTGGAACGTGATCGCCTCCATGCGGGCGCCCAACCGTGACGCTGCATTCAAGCCATCCGATCGTATGCTCGTCACGCGGCTCGACGTTCAGGACACCGCCTCGATCCGGTCTGCCGTGGAGGCGGGTCTCGCCCGTTTCGGGCGGATCGACGCGCTCGTCAACAATGCGGGCTATGGCGCATACGGCTCCCTGGAAGCGACGCCGTTGGACGCAATTCGCCGGCAGTTCGATGTGAACGTCCTAGGCCTTCTCGCTACCATCCAAGCCGTACTGCCGCACTTTCGTGTGAACGGTGGCGGCACGATCGTGAATATCTCGTCGATGGGCGGCAAAATCGCTTTCCCGCTCGGCACGCTGTACCACGGCAGCAAGTTCGCAGTCGAAGGCCTGTCGGAGGCCCTCCGATACGAGCTGATCCCCTTGGGCGTCCGGGTCAAGCTCGTGCAACCCGGCGTCATCCGCACTGACTTCGGGGGCCGTTCCCTTGACTTCAGCAACGATGAGACGTTGGTCGAGTACCAAGGCCTTGTACAAAGCTTCATGAACGTGATGGGTCCGATGATGGCCACCGCTTCGGTGCCGGAAACGATCGCAGAGGTTGTTTACGAGGCGGTGACGGACGGAACCGATCGATTACGGTACGAAGCGGGAGCGGACGCGATCAAGATGCTCGGTGACAGGCGCGCGAGCGACGATGCGAGCTTTTTGGCTGGCATGCAGGCGATGTTCGACATTGCCACACGGGAACGCGTGTGAAGACTGCTCATGCAGCCAACCACGGTCGTTAATTCGATGAGGGCGACCGAAGACCAGGGCTACGCCATCGACACCACGTGGCGTACCTTACTGCACGACCTGGGTGTCAGGCCTGCCGATGTTTTACGTCGCGCAGGCTTGGCCTACGATCTCCTCGCCCAACCCTCGGTGCGATTGTCGACTGAGGATTATTACCGCCTCTGGAACGGCATCGAGCGGGAGTTGGGCGATCCGCTGCTGCCGCTACGCCTTTGCGAGGCCGTGCGGGCCGAGTCCTTCTCGCCGCCATTGTTCGCAGCATTATGCAGCCCCAACCTCATCGTCGCGGCTCGTCGGATTGGGCAATACAAGGCGCTGATCGGCCCGATCCGGTTCACCGTCGAGGAAGGGGCCAACCTGGCGACAATAGAGATGGAGTGGCCAAGCACGATCCCGCCTCCCGCGTCGCTCGTGACGATGGAGCTTCTCTTCATTGTCACTCTGGCCCGGATGGGCACGCGCGAGCCGATCCGGCCGGTCGCGGTCACGACCCCGCAGCCTCTAGAACCGGCTGAGGCCTATGCTGCCTATCTCGGGACCCGCATTCTCTATGGCGCGGTCCCTCGTGTAATTTTCGACCGCCTCGACGCAATGCGGCCATTTCTCACCTCCAACGACGCGCTCTGGGCTGCCTTTGAGCCCGATCTCCGTCGGCGCCTCTTTGAGCTTCAGGACAATGCGACCACGGTCCAACGCGTGCGCGCCGTGCTGCTGGAAGCACTGCCGAGCGGGCTCGTCGCGGTCGAAGCAATTGCCGCCAAGCTTGCCTTGAGCAAGCGCACACTTCAGCGCCGGATCGAGGCTGAGGGGTCCAGCTTTGCAGCGATCCTGGCGCAAACCCGGGAAGCTCTGGCGCGCCATTATCTCCAGGAAACTCGGCTTCCGGCAGCCGAGATCGCATTCCTGGTCGGCTTCAGCGAGACTGCCTCCTTCTATCGGGCTTTCCGGACCTGGACGGGCAAGACCCCCGACAGCTTCAGGGATAGGCCTAGGTGATCGGCGCCGCGATAATCCACTCGTTCCACGCCGCGGCAAGCTTTGTCGCCGGTTTCTGACAATGTTGTAGGCCAATCAGCATCTGCGTTTCGACATCACGTCGCGCAGTCTTCATAGGGTCTAGGATCACCGCAGCGACTTTAGCGGCGTTCAGCCAAGACTGCGGCGAGACGATCCGGTGACGCTACATGGTGGAAGAACAGGTTGTCCCGCCGGGAATCTCAAACGAGAAACGATCATCCCTGCGCGGTTGGCCGTCTGACGATGCTGCCGACCTCAACCTCCGGCGGCGGCTCGATGGCGTAAAGGATGCCACGCGCAATCGCGTCAGGTGAAATTGCGATTGCGCTCATCTGCTCGCTGATGGCTTTTTCGTCGTCTGGTCGGTGATGCCGTCGCTGAAGCTGGTGGCAATCACTCCTGGAGAAACTTCCGTCACGCGAAGGTTCGGCCCTGCCTCTTGCCGCAGGATCTCCGTCACTGTCCGCACAGCGTTCTTGGTGGCGGCGTAAACGCCCATGGTGGGCACCATCTTGATGCCGGCCGTCGAGATGACGCTCAACAGATGCCCGCTCTTCTGCCGTGCGGATACCGGCAAAGCGGCGGCGGTGCCATTAAGCGTACCGTGGTTCCGTGCACCTGCGCCTCGGGGTGGCGAAGTTGCGGGTGCGGCCGCCGGCGCGGGTCCGGTACTGCTCGGCGTGCGTTGCCGGCATGGAGGCAAATCATGGGGAAACCTACTGGGGTCGCTCGCACCAGCTTCCAGGCGTTATCGTCTGTCCCGACCATGGTGATCCGCTGCTCGACGCGTGTTGGCCGCCTGTGGGCCGGCACGCCTTTGTGGCGGCTATCTCCGTGACATGCTCGAGGATCGCCGTGTGGTCTGCGCCGAGCGGGGTGCGTGCCGAGCGCCTTCTCGACGTGGCCCGGGCTAGTGCGGCCCTGCTTCGCGAGGCGCCGGGCTGGGATGCCGATTGTTCGGGATATCGATCTCGCTTGGACGCCGCGGGCCTGATGCGGTCCGCCCTCAAGGTCGACCCCACGAGGGTCCACGGATCGTTCCTAGCGCACTACGGGACACTCTGCGGCTGATTGGAACTGCTGTCGGGGTCGACCTGACCGAACCGTCCTGGCTTGTCGGCATCGTGCGGGCGCGTCGCACGACGTCCCCTCCTCTGCTGCACGTGCTCGTGGACGAGTTCCTACGAGGCATGAGCGAGGGATCGCCGCCGTTTGGCGTCGGGCCCTGGCGCTGTGAGAACCCTCTCGCGGATCATCGAGGGAGGCCAATCATAGCTACGGTGGATCGACGGCGTGTCTACGGCAAGATGATGGGTCGCTTCGCCTGCGCCTGCGGGTACGCCTACACCGTCGGCTTTATCCTGATGGCACCGTCGGGCCACCGCGCCTGGCCTGCTATGGCCCTTGTCTTGAGGCGGCGCTGCGTCGCCTCATCGTGCCCGGTGCGACGCTCCGGGGCGTCGCGGCGTCCATGGACCTCGACGCGAAGACAATGGTGCGTGAGGCCGCCGCGCTAGGCTTGAGGTTGCCTTGGACGGATCAGAGCGCCGAGACGGCGATGCTAAAGACCGCTCCGTCGGTCGCGGCTCTGGTTGATGATGGTCCGACACGGATGCGGCGACCTCGGATGGTCCTGCCTCGTTTCGATTGGCCCAGCGACGACGTCGCCATGGCTGCTGCGGTCCGCATGACCGCAAACGCAGTACTCGCGGCCGAACCACCCGACCGAGTGACGCTCGCCGCAATCGAGCGCCGGCTTGGCCGGTCTGGCTGGCTACGCAAGACCAAGATGGATCTGCCGGCGGCCAACGCCGTCCTCGACGCGTGCTCGAAGACGTCGAGGGCTTTCGCGAACGCCGGTTTCGATACGTGGTGGCCCACTCCGACCCGAACCTTCCGACTTGGCGGGTGCTCAAGGAGGCGAGCGTGCCGGGCCGGTTCGCATCGCTCGTCGAGGAGCTTCTCCGTGCCCGTCCATCGGTGACCGACGCCGTCGCACGTGTCGCTGGGTGACGCGCAGCCCGGGGTGAGGCGCCCTTGGCCTTCCGACCCATCGGAACGGTCCCTCGTCAATCTTGCAACAGACCGGCATAGAACGGCGTCCGCACCAGCGTTTCTCGCAGACGCCAGCGAAGGGCACGGGTCTAGTCCCCCAGGCCCTCGCCATTCCTTCTCTTAGCCGCACGCAAGCTGCGCTCGGCGGCGTCGAGCGCGACCTGTCGAGATCCGATTGTTCGCAGGCGTTCCACGGATCTTCCGCGTTCCGCGGCACGGTCGAGGACTTGATCCGCAGATTGGATGAGACCTTGGCGTTCGGCGAGCCTGAGCCAATCGCCAGTCGTCACAGCATATGCCCTTTCCGGCAGGATCACCTTCCTCTTCTCCAAGTCTTTGTCCTCGAAGATCAGGAAGAGATGGCGCGACGGGTGGTACTCAGCGGTGGTGGCTAGAACCTCCAGTGCGGCCGCCACGCCCATGCCCCTTATCGGCCTTCCATCGCGAAGGCGTTGCAACTGGTCCTGCCCGACCTCGGTCGGGCGGATGGAGACTAGGTCGTCGTTTCTGGCCACCCACTCGATGAGTTCCGACGCGCCTGGTGCTCCCTCGACACGAGTCGCCTCCGCGAAGACCGCGTCGGGTATCACGACCCTCATACCGGGTGCCGTGAGCGCGTTGAGATGTTCTCCGAGGGCGAGCGTAATCAGCGGAGATGTGTCCGTGACGATGAGGTCGTCCGTATGGCTTTGCCGGGTTATCGCCTCAGGACGTCATCGAGACGCGAGATGCCGGCCTGGCGCGATTCGACGTTCGGCCCTGTCATGTCGGCGAGCGGCATGCGCAGGCCCAGACGACAAAGGTCGGAGAGGATCTGGATCATCCGTCCATGACCGGCTCTACCCAGGTCACGGGTTGACATCTGCCCATCCGCGTAGCGACGTACGAGAGCCAAGCGTGAAGCCTCGTCGAGCTGTGTGTTCTTCGTCAAAGCCGTACTCCTGTCCTGTCCGACTTTCGTGTCGATCGTTCTTTCAAGGGGCGCCTCTCGGATCGCTTTTATAACCTAATGACCAGGTGGTGTCGTAGCTCCCGCGCTGGTCTGCTGGTTCAAGACGCCACCGCTGTCTTGATCGCGATACAAACCTCTTCTGGCCGCTGTCACGCGAGCCTGCCGACGGTCAGAGGAGACGGCGCTGGGTCGCAGGTGGCTGCGGTCCTTTTTAGCATGGGCACGGGATTCCCAGGCGGGCATCCCGCCAGTCTCTGGAACACGAGGTCAGGACGAACGCCGAACGCGTTCACGTCCCCTCGGACTCTGAGACCAAGTTGGCCGCAGAGGTCGCCTCGTTCCTCACCTCGCGATCCAGAGCCGCCACCGAACCCCGGCCGCGACGGCATCCTTGTGAAGGTCTGCGGCGAGGCGCAGCGGTGCGGGCTCGGGATCGAGGTCTTCCCTCACCCAGATGCTCCCGAAGATGGGCCGTGGTTATCTGCGAGCGCTATGACGAGACGGTGGTCGTAGAGTTTGCCGTCGATGACGAATGCATCCATGTTGGTCAACCATGTCACGGAGGCTTGCCGCAGGGCGGTGAAGCCCGGTGCGACCGGAGGGCCTGGTTCGGTCCCGATCATCACAGCCGACTCGCAAGTCACGGCCATTCCCCGGAGCTTCGGGGCGACGGTCTCGCGCCATCGTTCCGCCGCTGCGCAGGCCGCTTCCACGTGAGCCGACAGACCCATGTCCCCTCGGAGGTCAAAACCCTCTTTTCCCGTCGTCCCGGTGCAGTCCGTCGTCCCGTCGGTGACGGTCACCGTGACCCCGGACCCCTACCCTGTCCCCAACGGGCCGAGATCTCCTCGACTCTGACGTGTTCCGGCAGGTTTCCCCTGATCGTCGCGGCCAGCGTCGGAGCGGTCACGATCGGTTCCTCGGTCGTCTCGCGGCGTGCCGCGAGATAGGTCCCGATCACCCATTCCTCGACCATGAGCAGTTCCGAGATCTCACGCGTCGACGCCGCGTTCCTCCACATATGTTGAAACTTGAGGTTCGCCCCGCACATCAGCGGGGTGCAGCGCCTCGTACGACCTGGGCGGGGCACCGCTTTCTTCGGCCATGGTGGGGCTTGTCGCCCTTCCACTCTGGCGTCGGATCCTGGTTTGGTTCCCGCTCCTTGGCTTCGCTCATCTCGACCCTTCCCGAGAGCGACACCTCGGATTTTGTTCGAGGTCGAAGGCGTAGATCGGCCTGTGTCTGACCCCGAGTGACAGGGTCATAGCGGGCATGAGGCTCACCTTGGCCGAGACGGCGCAACCGGCGCTTCAGGACGACGTCGGACCAGTCTGGGCTCCAAAAGTCGAAGTAGGATCGTGGGGCCGATGCGAGCGGCTCGTCACGCAGCCGCTGCAGTTCCGGACGGGGCAGCCTGCGATGATCGATTTCGACCATGAGGTCGACGTCTCCAACCAGGACGCCGTCCTCCGCGTCAAGCGTGCTTCCAAAGAGGCTGATCCATGTGATGCGCAATGGGTTCGTCTGGTCCGCGTTCGCTTTCCTCGCCGCCGCTACGACGCCCGAGGCGATGCGGCGGGCCTCACGTGCCGGGAACCGTCGCCCGATGCGGGTGGCGACGAGGCGCTGTCCGAGATCACCTCTCTTCCATTGGTCGACGTGTTCGATCCGGCCTCCTTAAACAATCCAAAGGGTTTGGTGGAGAATGCGGCACTCTCATTATAGACGCGATATTCGGCGTATTGCCTGAGGGGGCTGGCCATAGCGGGTCACAAACGCCCGCCTCATGCGCTCCGGGTCGTTGAAGCCGACGGCCCGCGCGATCACATCCACCGGCTCCGATCCGTCTTGAAGGCGAAGGTAGGCCGCCTCGGCGCGCAGCCGTTCGATGGCCTTGGCGGGCGTCTGCCCGGTCTCCCTGCGGAAGGCGCGACCGAACTGGCGCGAGCTGAGCCTCGCGGCCTCGGCCAGCCGCTCTACAGGCAACGGCTCCGACAGGTGCTCGCGTGCGAAAGCGAGCGCCATCCGCATCCGGTCGGACTCGGGCTCCATCTGCGACAGGGCAGAAAATTGTGACTGCCCGCCAGGACGCCGGTGATATACCACCAACTCGCGGGACACTTGGCGCGCCAAGTCGGCGCCGTGGTCGGCCTCGATCAGCGCCAGCGCAAGGTCAATGCCGGCGGTGATGCCCGCCGATGTCCATACAGGACCATCGGCGACAAAAATGCGGTCAGCCTCGACCGACAAGGCCGGGAACTCGTCTTGGAGCTCCCGCGCGCGCGACCAGTGCGTTGTCGCCCGCCTACCGTCCAGCAATCCCGCCCCGGCGAGTAGAAACGAACCGGTGCATACGCTGGCGACCCGGGTTGTCCCGCTGGCGAGCCGTTTTACGGTCGCAACCTCCGTCTCGCAACGCATGGCGTCGATCGCGCCGCCGATCACCAGCAAGGTGTCAAACGCGGCATCGTTGGCCGGGCTCGTTTCGATCCGCAGGCCCGCGCCGCTCGTCATCGGCCCGCCAACTCGCGATAGCACGCGCCAGCTGTAGAGTTGGCCCGCTGTCACGGCATTGGCGGCGTCGAAGGCGTCTAGCGGCCCAGCTAGGTCGAGTAGCTGGTGACAGGGAGGGACATAGAAGCCGATGCGGTGTGGCATGTCTTTTTATAAGGGATCCTCGTCCTTTGCGCCAAGCTCGCTCTTGCTAGAGTCGCTGCGTCACGAAACATACCCGTGAGGGATAAGGTCGATGCTACCGAACAACGCCACCCTGCTCATCATCGACGTTCAAAAAGGTTTTCTTGATGCGTCCTGGGGACCACGCAACAATCCGGACGCCGAAGCCAACATCGCCCGGCTGATCGCCGCTTGGCGGCGCAACGGTTTATCGGTCCACCATGTCCATCACTCGTCCCGTTCTCCTGCGGGCGCCTTCTTTCATGGCAAAGCCGGGCGTGATCCAAAGCCCGAGGCTGCGCCCGCGCCGGGCGAGCCGGTCCATGTTAAAGGGGTGAACAGCGGCTTCATCGGGACTAGCCTCGAGAAGGATTTGCGCGCTGCGGGCGTAACCACGCTGGTCGTGGTAGGTCTAACAACGAACCATTGCGTCTCCACCACGGTCCGTATGGCGGGCAATCTCGAATTCACCGTGTACCTCGTCGAGGACGCGACCGCGACATTCGATCGGATGAACTTAGACGGGAAAATGCGGCCAGCAGCCGAAGTCCACGCCGCCGCGCTGAGCGACCTGTCGGACGAGTTCGCCACAATCGTAAGCACCGATGACCTGCTGCGGGCACTGGAAACGCGCGCGCCGCTGCCGGTCGACTAGCATGGCGCCAATCGGTCTCCACCCCGCCTTCGCCACCGCAACCGCTGTCGTGGTCCTGATCCCAAGGCCGCACGTGGCGTTCGTGGCCGCCAACTCGGCGGTCGATGAGCAGCGCTTTATCCTGGTGGCTTTCACCGGCATCAGATTGCTGCGCTGCTACACCAGTTTTTGTTCATCACGCCCGGCCTGCATCTGCGCGCCAATTGCTGCTTCTGTTCGCGACTTCCTGATTGTCGCGGGTGTATAATTGCTGCTGGGCCGTAGAGGGGCTGGTGGCGCCCTCTCTTCGCCACGTGACAGGCGCTGCGGAATGAGTTGACCGCAGTCTTTTTTTTGCTGTCGGGCTGGCTGGCGCGCTGGCAATGTAACAGCACGTAGCCCGCCGCAAAATGGATGGTTTGTTGCACGCCTGGACACACCTACATCGGGCCTAACGGCCTGGTGTAGGGTACGGCAAATCGGTCATCTCTCCATTTCGTGGTCGCGAGCTGTCAGTCTCATCAGTGACGCTCGCTTGCAGTTCGAATGAGGCTGCGGCAACACCGACTTGTCGTCTTGATGATCACTTTGGGATGGACCTTATCGCATGCGGGGTGCAACTTACCCATGTTGCGGCAGCCGTCGTCGAATCTCATTTTGCTCCTGTCGAGGATGGACCGATGTCAAGAACCAAAGGGAAACACGATCCCCTTGATGCAGCCACTGGGGAGCGGTTGAGAACGCGTCTGCAACAAGCTCGTAGAATGAAGAACCGAACGTTGATGTCTGTCGCAGAGGCTGCAGGATGCTCGGAGAGCTTGTTGTCCAAAATTGAGAGCGGTCATGCCTGTCCGTCGGTTTCCACCCTGGTTCGGCTGGTGAATACGCTTGACATCAGCGTGGGTTGGTTGTTCGGCAATCGCGACGCCGAAGAACCTGTCGTCGACTTGCCTCGTTCGGCAGGAATGCCGGGTTTTCCCGCTATGCCGGCACGCAAGGTTCACTAAGAGTAGCTCTAGCTGCGAGTTGTTGCTCCTGTCCCGAGCATTGGTTTTGATCGGACACTGTTAACCGCAGCCTCGCAAACAAGGGCAAGAAGCAGCCACATGCTTTCTCGCAATAGAGTTGCGGTGATCGGGTGGGCGTGGACGAGGGAACCTGGCCCTTGAAGCGTTTCTCACGGCGGCAGTCAGGCTGAGCGGCTCACCGCCTGATATTCTTCTTAAAATCGACTTGCTGGCGGCGCCGACACTATCATGCCGACGAAATGCTGGACGATGGCAAAACACCAGACACACAGTAGCACGACACCACCCGCAGCGATTCCGGCTCCCCAACCGGCTTGCTCTAATAGGCGCCGTCGCCTCGGTGACATCGGTCCACTGCCCAGGCTCATGGCTTATACCTTCGATCAGCCGCCAACTCGCTTCGGTTGAAGCTGCCGGTCGTTTGATAATGGTGCGCCGGCCTTGCGAGCCGCGCACCAGCTTGCGGCAGAGTTAGGCGGCCTTCCGCTCGACAAAGGCGTGCACGAGGCTGGGAAGGTGTTCGCCAAGCCAGTCCCCAGTCTCCTGCTCTTCCTTCATCGACTGTTCCAGCACCGACTTATCCTGCGCCACTCCGGCCGCGTCGGCCAGGGCGATCAGTGCCTTGTACGACGCGATCTCATAAGCCTTGTAGCCGATCGCTGCGAGCACGTTCTTGATCACGTCGTCGCCGGCAGCAACGTGAGCGAAGCTCGCTATAGTGGCCACCGCGCCGACAACGGCCTCCTTGGCGGCGGACTTGGCCGAACCATGACTGGCGAGCAAATCGTCGAGACGCGCCGCCTGACTTTCGGACCGCGTCTTGTCAGCCTTCATGCGATCGTGCAAGTCCGGATAGGCCTCCATGTAGCTGAGCTCGTTTTGAATGGTGCCGATCGCCTGCGTCTCGACCGCATGCTGATTGCGTAGCCCGGTCAGGTATAACTCCATCACCGCTTTGGAGTCAGTCATCGTTTCCCTCGCATGTTAACGTTCGCCGCTGTCATTGAATGACGCACGGTCGACATCGCGTGCAGACCTGCCCCGGCAAGTGCGGCGAACGGCCTCGTAAGCCGCAGTTTGGCGCGGTGCTCGAGGCGATGCTTATGGCCGAGCTGGCGATAGGGCGATCCAGTCAGTGGACCGCAGCCCGCTTTCGGAGGGGACAACGAGAAAGCCGTGGGCGCTTCGCTGGTCTGGCTCAAGCCAGCCGAGTCAGGCGCGGCACGAATGCGGCGCCCAAGGCGACTTCGATGTCAGGGGTACGCCTGCTCTTGGCCGCCCTCGGGTTGTCCCCAGCATGTCAGGACCCGTTTCGTTTTCGGTTTGGCTTGGGCGGGTCGGGGAGCGCGCATCAAGGTTCCTTGTTCCAAAGCCGCGGACCGTCGGGCGTAAATTTGACGCCGGCCCGGTCCAACGCACGTCTAATTGCTGCGGCCTGTGCGGCGGGTATCGGCGGTTCGTCGTCGATAGCTTCAGCCAAAAGGACCATGGCCGTACTCACCCCTGCTGCCCTGGCGACCTGCCAACACTGTAGCCTCACGAGGGCGCGGCCGTCGCGGATCTGGCGGCCGGTGAGGGTCATAGCCCAGCCAGCTCAGTCACAAGCAAATCGAGGACTCCCAGCGCGGCAGCCTTGGCCTCTTGCTCACCAAGATCTCTCGGCACCATATCACCATGCGCTATCATCGGCTTGGCGATCAACGGATCGCGAACACGCTCAAATGCCTCCAGAGCGCTTGCCGGTACGTCATCATCATCGATCTGGAGCAGGAAGCCCGCGACCTGAGTCAGGCGCAGATTGAGGTCGCCCTTGCCTACGAGCGCGGATGCGGCTTCGAACAGCTTTCGTCGGTAGTAGCCCATCAGAAGGGTTCGCCAGCGGCCGGCAGGTAGCCGGGGGTCGACAAGTGTTGCGCGTACCGCATCAGACCACACTCTTTCCGCATCCCCACGCTTGCGTCGCTCGTGTTCTCTGGATCGAGATCGATGCCGACGGCTGCTAGAGCAAGCTAAACAGACACCATGTCTGTCTCGGTGATCTACGAGACGCCGTCCAGCAGTTCGGCGTGGTTTACCACCTCGATCTTGACGCTCGCCGCTGCAGCGGGCGCGGCAGGCATCATCTCAGTGCAGAGGTGACCTTTGCGGATCTGATAACCGAAAAGTCGATGAGGCTCGCCTCACGGTTTAGGGCCGAAAAGCTTTACCGGCTCGCCGTCAAGTCCAGCCAACAGAAGCGCCGTCTATATCGTATTTCGCCTGTCGCGCATCAGGCCTGGGCACCATCTCGCCGAGTTCGTGACCGTAATGTGAAAACGCGCGCATAGTCGACCCTGCTCCAACACCGTATTTGAAAGGTTTGGGTCGGTGGGTGCGCGCTTTTCTGCTATCAAAAGTCGCTGGGGTGCGTGTTGTTCGTGTTCTCTCCCTTGCTCTATCCCCGATGTCACTTGACCTGTATGACGTAGGTCGCCTGACGTTCTTCGCCCGACGCGGAGATAACGAGCAACCGGACGCGATCGGCACCGAAGAACTCGCTCGTGGATTGATAGAAAAGCTTCAGTCC
>JAYVMK010000436.1:0-9433 GCA_043758995.1 Lichenibacterium sp.
ATCGTTGCGGAGAAGCGGGATCGCGAGGCCGCCGTGGTGCTGGCCGGCTTCTGCGCCGCGACGGCCCTGCTCTACCACCAGTTCTGGACCTACGACGACCTCATGGCGCAGGATCAGACAAGTGAAGGCCGCGAGCATCTCTGGGAGTTCTTGAAGAACTTCGGCCTCGTCGGCGGCCTCATGACGGTGGCGCTCGAGCAGCGGCCGAAGCCCGCCAAGCCCGCCCCACCCGTGATGCGTCGCCCTCTCCGCGATCCCGATCATCCGGCGCAGGTCGCGCCGCGAACGCGATACACCGCGTTCCGCTGATCGATGCGCCAAGGCCGGAGGAGCTTTGCCGGAAGAGGTGACGCCATCGTCGCCCCGGCCCTATAAGCAGGTGGGGTTCGACCCCATCTCTTCAGTCTGAGGCCGGCTTTGAACCGGCTGGAGGATCTTGCATGTTCATCGAAACCGAGCCGACCCCCAATCCCGCCACCCTGAAGTTCCTGCCCGGCCGCACCGTCATGGGCGAGGGTACGCTCGACATCCGCGACGCGGCTGGGGCCGAACAGTCCCCGCTGGCTCATGCGCTTTTCTCGGTCGACGGCGTATCGGGGGTCTTCTTCGGCTCCGACTTCGTGTCCGTCACCAAGAACGGCGGCGACTGGGCCCAGCTTAAGCCCGCCATCCTGGGCGCCATCATGGAGCATTTCACTTCAGGCGCACCGTTGCTCGAAGCCGGCCATGCCGCGCCCGCCGCCTATGGGGCGGATGGCGACGAGTTCTTCGACGATGCCGACGTGGACACGGTCGACACCATCAAGGACCTTATCGAGACGCGCGTCCGCCCGGCCGTCGCGGGCGACGGCGGTGACATCACCTTCAAGGGCTTCAAGGACGGCATCGTCTATCTGAAGATGAAGGGCGCCTGTGCAGGCTGCCCGTCGTCGACCGCGACCCTGAAGAGCGGCATCCAGAATCTCCTGAAGCATTTCGTGCCGGAAGTTCACGCCGTCGAGCAGATCTGATAGGGCGGATTGACGGCGGCCGGTCACCCGGCCGTCATCACTCGGCCGCATCAGCGTCACATCCCGTGACGGACCGTGCGCCACACGAGGTGGGACGGCGGTGATCCTGGCGATCGACACGGCACTGGCGGCTACATCGGCCTGCCTCATCGCCCCGGGCGACACCAAGCCGCTCGCCACCGAGACGATCTTCATGGAGGCGGGCCATGCCGAGGCCCTCCTGCCGCTCATCGATCGCGTGATGGCGCGATTGCCCGGCGGCTTCTCGGCCATCACCCGCATCGCCGTGACGATCGGGCCGGGCTCCTTCACCGGGATCCGGATCGGGGTCTCGGCGGCGCGCGCCTTCGGGCTCGTCTGCCGGGTGCCGGTCGTCGGCGTCTCCACACTGGCGGCCCTTGCCGCCCCGGCCATCGCGGTCGGGGCCCGGCCGCCCATCGTCGCCGCCATCGATGCACGCCATGGCAATGTCTTCGTTCAGAGCTTCGGCCCGCGGGGCGAGACGCTGCTGGGCCCGGCCCTGATGTCGGCCGGGGAGGCCGCCCGCGCGCTCGGACAGGGGCCGCTCAGGCTGATCGGTTCGGGGGGCCCCGCCGTGGCACGCGCCGCCTTCGCGCTCGGCGTGACCACCGACACCGAAGGCTTCCACGCCCTCCCCGATATCGATTTCGTCGCGCGGCTCGGTGCGCTGGCCGATCCCGAGACCGCCATCGCGCGCCCACTTTACCTGAAGGCGCCCGACGCGGCGCCGCCGCGGCCGAGCGGCCTTCTGGCCGTCGCTCCGGCCTCCTGAGCGACGCGCCATGTTCGGACGGACCCGCCCCAGCCACGTCACGCTCCTCCACGGCGATCGAGCCGAGGACTGCGCCCGGCTGCACGCCACTGGCTTCCCGCATCCCTGGGACGCGCTCGACTTCGAACGTCTGATCGGTGCCGAGACCACCTTCTGTCATGCGGCCGTCGACACCCGCGACCCGCGACGTCTCACGGGCTTCATCCTGTCGCGGCGCGCCGCCGACGAGGCCGAGGTCCTGACCATCGTGGTGGATCCGGCAAGCCGCAAACAGGGCATCGCTGGCCGGCTGATGCAGGCCAACCTGGAGGCCCTGGCCCGCATCGGCGTGAAGTCCTGGTTTTTGGAGGTGGCGGAAACCAATGCCGCGGCACGTAAACTCTACGCCGGTCTCGGTTTCGCCGAAGTCGGGCGTCGGCAAGGCTATTATCGCACCCCCGGCAGCCCTCCCGCGACGGCGCTGATCCTGCGGCGCGCGATCGGCTAGGCGCCGCGACGGACCGCGGCGGATCGCCCTCCTCCGGTGCGTCGGGGCCGAAATTTCGACCTGCAGCGGGGATTTCGGTCGTATCGGCGACGAAAAGCCCTAAGATAAGGGGGGCGACCCGCCCGGCCCCACCGCGAGATCATGACGGACACGCCTGTTCAGCCGTTTGCCCCATCCGACGTCCTCCCGGAGGCTCCCGCCGCAGGGCGAGACGGCCGGATGTTGAAGCTCTTCATCAAGTCCTTCGGCTGCCAGATGAACGCCTACGATGCGTCGCGCATGGCCGATGTCCTGGCACCCGAAGGCTATGCCGAGACGGGCACGATCGAGGAGGCCGATCTCGTCGTGCTCAACACCTGCCATATTCGCGAGCGGGCCGCCGAGAAGATCTATTCCGAACTCGGCAAGATCCGCGAGATCAAGGAAGCCGCCGGCCACAAGGTCACGCTGGCGGTCGCGGGCTGCGTGGCCCAGGCCGAGGGCGCCGAGATCATCCGTCGCCAGCGCGCCGTCGATCTCGTGGTCGGCCCGCAGAGCTACCATCGCCTGCCCGATCTCGTACGTCGTGCTCGCCTGTCCTCGGGTGTCGTCGACACCGATTTTCCTGTCGAGAGCAAGTTCGACCATCTCGCGGCTCCGTCGGCGGCCAAGACCCGCTCGCGCGGCGTGTCGGCCTTCGTCACGGTGCAGGAGGGCTGCGACAAGTTCTGTTCGTTCTGCGTGGTGCCCTACACGCGGGGTGCGGAGAGCTCCCGCCCGCCCGAGGCCGTCATCGCCGAGGTGCGGACGCTGCTCGACGCCGGCGTGCGCGAGATCACGCTGCTCGGCCAGAACGTCAACGCCTATCATGGCGTGGATGCTGCCGGCGTGGATTGGACCCTGGCTCGCCTGGCGTGGCGCCTCGCCGAACTGCCAGGGCTCGCCCGCATCCGCTATACGACGAGCCACCCGCGCGACATGGAGGCGGATCTCGTCGCGGCGCATCGCGATCTGCCGGCCCTCATGCCCTTCCTGCATCTGCCGGTGCAGTCGGGATCGGACCGCATCCTGCAGGCGATGAACCGCAAGCACGATATCGCCACCTACGAGGCGCTCATCGCCGACATCCGGACCGCCAGGCCCGACATCGCGCTCTCCTCCGATTTCATCGTCGGGTTTCCCGGCGAGACCGACGCGGATTTCGAGGACACGCTGGCGCTGGTGCGGCGCGTCGGCTTCGCGTCGACCTTCACGTTCAAATATTCGCCTCGCCCCGGTACGCCCGGCGCCGACCTTCCCGGCCAGGTGCCCGAAGAGGTGATGCGCGAGCGTCTCGGGCGGCTGCAGGTGCTTCTCGAAGAGCAGCGTCAGACCTTCAATCGCGCCACGGTGGGCCAAACCGTCGACGTTCTGTTCGAAAAACCCGGCCGGCATGCGGGCCAGATCGGCGGCCGCAGCCCCTATCTTCAGGCCGTCCATGTCGAGGGCGGCCCGGATCTGATCGGCACCGTGCAGCCGGTCGAAATTCTGTCGGTCGGCCCGAATTCCCTGGCCGGTCGTCTCCTGGTTCCCGGCCACAAGGCCGGTGGCATCCTGATCTCCGTCGCGGAATGGCTGGCATCATGAAGTCGCCCGATCGCACGCCCTTGCGCCGCTCCATCCGCGACGCAGGCCCGCCCTCCACCGAGGGAGCGGTGCGCTATCCAGGCCCGACCCTCGGACCGGACGGCCTCGCGGCCGACGGGCTCGGCGGCGCCACGGAACGGACCGAAGTGACGATGAGCTTCGGCGACAACCGCCTGACGTCGCTGATGCTCGGGCAATACGACCAGAACGTCGCCAAGCTTGAGCGCCGGCTGAATGTCGTGGCCAATTCCAATGGCAACGTCATCGTGCTCAAGGGCGCGCCGGAGGCCTGCGAACATGCGCGCCGCGTGCTCGAAAGCCTCTACGAGCGCGTGCAGCGGGGCGAGTCGATCACGCCCGGCGATGTCGACGGGGCCATCGAGGAAGGTGCGCTTCAGGCCTCGTTGTTTCCCAAGGAGGCTGTCAACGAGCGCCTTGTCTTCGACGAGATCCGCACGCGCAAGCGCGGTGCCGTCAAGGCCCGTACGGTGGCCCAGGATCTCTATCTGCGGGCGTTGAAGAAGTACGAACTCGTTTTCGCCGAGGGTCCGGCCGGCACCGGCAAGACCTGGCTGGCGGTCGGCCATGCGGTCTCGCTGCTGGAGCGCGGTGCGGTGGAGCGGCTGATCCTGTCGCGCCCGGCCGTCGAGGCCGGCGAGCGCCTGGGCTTCCTGCCGGGCGACATGCGCGAGAAGATCGACCCTTACCTGCGCCCCATCTACGACGCGCTGAACGAATTCATGGATGCCCGGACCGTGGAACGCGGCATGCAGACCGGCATCATCGAAGTGGCGCCACTCGCCTTCATGCGCGGACGGACGCTGTCCAACGCCGTCGTGCTGCTCGACGAAGCGCAGAACACCACCTCCATGCAGATGAAGATGATGCTGACCCGCCTCGGCGAGGGCTCGCGCATGATCATCAACGGCGATCCGAGCCAGACCGATCTTCCGCCCGGCCAGAAATCCGGGCTGACCGAGGCCGTCAACCTGCTTTCAGGCGTCGAAGGCATCGGCCACGTGAAGTTCCGCGAAGGCGATGTCGTGCGTCACGACCTCGTGCGCCGCATCGTCCAGGCCTACGACAAGGCCTCCCGGGACGCCCAGGAGGCCCAGAAGCAGAACCGATGAGTCTCACCGTCGATCTTGCGGTCGAAGACCCGTCCTGGACGGCGATCGGCGACCTCCAATCCCTCGTCGAACGTGCTGTGTCGGCTGCGCTCGCCGAAGCGGGCGTCGAGCCCGACGAGGATGCCGAACTGTCCTGCCTGTTCTGTGACGACGACGCCATCCGGGCGCTGAACGCGCAGTGGCGAGGCCAGGACAAGGCCACCAATGTCCTGTCCTTCCCAACCGAAGGCCCCGGTGCCGAGGTGATGCTGGGCGATATCGCCCTCGCCTATGGAACGGTGGCGCGGGAAGCCGAAGCCGAGGGCAAACGGATCGAAGATCATCTCGCGCATCTCGTGATCCACGGCACGCTGCACCTCCTCGGCGAGGATCACGAGGTCGAAGCGGAGGCCGAGGCCATGGAAGCGCTCGAGACCCGCGCCATGGCAAGGCTCGGCCTACCCGATCCCTATGCCGGTTCGGTGCCGGCGAGTGTCATGTCATGAAGGACAACGACCGAGACGCGGCGGCCAAACGCGCCAAGACCCCGCCTCCTCCCGGCCCGAGCCTCTTCGACCGGGTGCGCTCGGTCTTCGGCTTGAGTTCGGCATCGATCCGCGACGATATCGAGGATGCGCTGGAGGATACCGGCGCCGATTCGGTCTTCTCGGTGCAGGAGCGCTCCATGATGCGCAACGTGCTGGGACTGCACGAATTGCGCGTCGAGGACATCATGGTGCCGCGCGCCGACGTCGTTGCGGTCGGCTTGCACATGACGCTGTCCGAGGTCCTCGCGGTGTTTCGCGAGGCGGGCCATTCGCGCCTGCCCGTCCATGGCGACACGCTGGACGATGCGCGTGGCATGATCCACATCCGCGACTTCGTCGAGATCCTGGCGTCGGGCGGCGCAGACGCACTGGAGCGATCGGTCGAGACGGCCGAGGTGACGCGCTCGGTACTCTTCGTCCCGCCGTCCATGCAGGCGCTCGACCTCCTCGTGAAGATGCAGGCGTCGCGCACCCACATGGCCCTGGTGATCGACGAGTATGGCGGCACCGACGGTCTCGTGACGATCGAAGACATCGTGGAGATGATCGTCGGCGACATCGAGGACGAACACGACGAGGACGAGGACCCGCTGATCGAAAAGGAAGATGGCGGCACCTTCCTGGCAGATGGTCGCGCCGCGCTCGATGACGTCTCGGCGGCGCTCGGCGTCGATCTCACACTGGGTGACGACGCCGAGGAAATCGACACGATCGGGGGCCTGGTCACCATGCTCTGCGGACACCTGCCGACGCGCGGTGAGGTGGTGACGGGCAACCCCGACTTCCATTTCGAGATCCTCGACGCCGATCCGCGCCGCGTGAAGCGGCTGCGCATCCGCCCGCTCGCCGAGGCCGTGGGACTCGAGGAAGAGCCGTCGGAGGACATCTCGGATGCGGTAGACGCTCCGGAGCGTCATTGACGCCGGGGTCGCGCCGCGCCGAAGGCGGTGGCCTGACAGCCTGCCCGGCGGGGGAAGGCCTTTTCGGGTTCCCGTTCACCGGCCCGGATCGCCTGCTATAAGCGCCGCATGTCGATGGATAGCGCTGCCCTCACCCGATCCTCCCTCCGAACCCTGTCGACGCCCCTGAGCCACAGGATCGTTCTGGCCACCGGCTGGAGCCGTCGCGCGATCGCGCTGCTGGCGGGAGCCTGCGGGGCACTGGCCATGGCGCCGGTGGGTTTCTTTCCCGCCATGGCGGTGTCGCTGACGGTCGCGGTCTGGATGATCGACGGCGCCGAGCGCACGACCCTGTCGCGCTCCGACCGCCGCCGCCATGTCTGGCCGACGCTGCGCTCGGCCTTCGGGGCCGGATGGTGGTGGGGCTTCGGTTATTTCGCGGCCGGTCTCTACTGGCTCGGGGCGGCCTTCCTGGTCGATCCCGACAAGACGGCCTGGCTCATGCCCCTCGGCGTTCTGGGCCTGCCGGCGGTGCTCGGCCTCTACACCGGCCTGGCCTTCGCGCTGGCGCGGATCGCCTGGATGGCGGGCGCGGGCCGCCTGCTCGTCCTGACCCTGGCGCTCACCGTCATGGAGCTGCTGCGCGGCATTCTCTTCACCGGTTTTCCTTGGAACGACCTCGGCATGACGCTCGGCACGAACCTCGTGCTGGCGCAGTTTGCGTCCGTGATCGGGTTGCATGGACTGACGGTCCTGTCGGTTCTCATCTTCGCGGCTCCCGCCACGCTGGCGGACCGCCGACCCTCGGCACCCGATGGGACGCCGGGACGGCGGACTCTTATGCCGACCGTGCTGGCCGCCGCAGTGTTAGCCGGGCTCGCAGGATACGGTGCGCTGCGGCTCCAGAGTGGTCATGTCGGAACCGTGCCGGGCGTGAGGCTGCGCATTATGCAGCCCGACGTGTTCGGCGACGGCGAGTTCCTCTACGAGAACAAGGACGCGCTGCTGAAGAAATACTTGGCGCTGTCGGACCGTGCGACATCGGAGGAGACCGGCGGGCTCACCGACATCACTCATCTCATCTGGCCCGAATCGCCCTTCCCTTTCATCCTGTCGCGAGATCCCGACGCGCTCGATGCGATCGCGCGTGCGCTTCCCAAGGACGGCGTCCTGGTCACGGGGGCGGCGCGGGTGGATGGAACGCCCGGTTCGGCCACCAATCGGGCGCGCTACTACAACTCCATCCAGGTGATCGGCCGAAATGCCCTCGGTGGGGGTGCGGTGGGCGATACCTACGACAAGGTGCATCTCGTGCCGTTCGGCGAATACACGCCCTTCCTGGGCCTGATGGAGCGAATCGGCATCTCACAATTCGTGCCCATTCCCGGCGGGTTCACGCCGGGGGCACAGCATAAGTTGCTGAAGGTTCCCGGCCTGCCGCCGATCGTTCCGGCGGTCTGCTACGAAGCCATCTTTTCGGGTAGCCTTCTACCGCAGGGTGCCGGACGGCTCGACGAAGGCGCGATCCTCAACGTGTCGGACGATGGCTGGTTCGGCCGCACGGCCGGTCCCTATCAACATTTGGCGCAGGCTCGCCTGCGCGCCATCGAGCAAGGTTTACCCTTGATCCGTGCCGCCAACACCGGCATTTCAGCGATCATTGACCCTTACGGACGCATTTTGGAAGACTTACCGCTTGGCGAGGCAGGCGTTCTAGATGGTTTTTTACCGAAAAGCCTTCCACCCACGGTGTTTTCTGAGATGAATCAGGTCATTTCTGTTGGCGCGGTCTGTCTGTTGTTGACCAGCATTTTTAACATGAGATATCGAACCCGACGGAGACGCACGCGAAGCTTGTAAGCAACGCTGCGGCGCCCGCCGACCGGGTGACCGATGCCGCCCGGCGAATCGGCGACCTTTTGCGATCGAATGGTGGCCTACCTTGTCTGCTGACCTGCCCGTGAAGAAGCTGCCCAATCCCATCGACAAACATGTCGGCAGCCGGGTCCGCATGCGCAGGGTCCTGATCGGCATGAGCCAGGAGCGCCTCGGCGGCGCCCTGGGTCTGACCTTTCAGCAGGTTCAGAAGTACGAAAAGGGCACCAACCGGATCGGGGCGAGCCGACTGCAGCAGATTGCGGGGGTGCTCAGCGTCCCGCCCGCCTTCTTCTTCGAGGACATGCCGGCCTCCGATGGCGCCGCCACAGGGTCGGGCTTCGCCGAGGAAGGCGCCGGCTTCGTGGTCGACTTCCTCTCGACCGCGGAAGGGCTGATGCTCAACAAGGCCTTCGTGCGCATCAAGGAAGCGCGCGTCCGCAAGAAGATCATCGACCTCGTGACGGCGCTTGCGGACGACGTGCAACCGACGGCGGCGCGATCGACCGCCAACGAGAGCGAGGCTGTCGAGGCTCCTGCCGCGACCCGTCGCTGACCTTCGCTTGAGTGGCGCCGCAAGACCGAAGCGGCGTCTTTCGATTGAGGCAGTTGCTTGCCCTTCAGAGCCTGCAAGGTTGAGGCACGTGATCGTCATGTCAGTGACGTTCTGTTTATCGAACGAAACAGCCCCGAACGCTTGACGAAACGAACGCGCCGCGCTTAACAGGCGCTATCGAAGCTATTCGAGCGCCTGACAGGGCTGCGGCTGTGGCCCTCCCGTGCTCCGTTCGATCGACAGAGGAAGTACGGCATGGCCCGTCCGAATTACCTGTTCACCAGCGAGTCTGTCTCCGAAGGTCATCCCGACAAGGTCTGCGATCGGATCTCGGACGAGGTGGTTGACCTGTTCTTCAGCGAAGGCGCCAAGGCTGGTCTCGACCCTTATCAGATCCGCGTAGCCTGCGAGACCCTGGCGACGACCAATCGTGTCGTGATCGCCGGCGAGGTCCGCGGCCCGTCCATCGACCCCTCCGTCATCGAGGCCGCGGCTCGCGCCGCCATCAAGGACATCGGTTACGAGCAGGACGGCTTCCACCACGAGACCGC
>JAYVMK010000437.1:0-5709 GCA_043758995.1 Lichenibacterium sp.
GGAAGGCCGCCCAGTCGTTCTTGTGCCAGTCGAGCTTGCCGCTCCGCGGTTCCTGCACCCGGAACCCCGCAAATCCGATCCCCTTGGGGAGCTGGCGCGCCGGGCTACCGGCCGGAATGTGGAACATCGCCTGATCGTAGACGATCTCGCGCGAGGTCCCGTCCTTGACCACCAGCATGTCGACCGACTTGGCGAAGAACATGCCGAGGTGGAAGAACGTCACCGGGAAAGCGCCGGGGCCGTTGGCGAAGAGCGACTCGTCGGTATTGAAGGTGACCTTGCCCCATTCCTCGTAGTTGAGTTGCTGCACGATGTCGTGCGCCGGCAGCATGGGAGCCTGATAGGGCTGAGCCGCCATGTCCTTGGCGACCTGCTTCAGCATGTCGAAGGAGAAGGGTTTCGGATCGGCGAGCTTCAGCGCCCCCGTTCCGGCGGCCTGCTGGGCATCAGCGGGCGTCACGGCCCCTGGCAACAGGCCGAAGGCCGATGCAGCCGCCATGGCCGTCAGCAGCGAGCGGCGGTCGAAATCGGTCATGATCGAAGCTCTATCAGGGGCAGGGGGAAGGCGGCGACGGTCAGTGGGTGAGAGGCTCGACCTTTATGGCGGCGCGCATGAAATAATAGAGCGCCACGAAGCCCGAGAGACCGAAGACGATCTCGACTGTCCGCGCGATGGCGGGGGCAAGCCCGAAAAGGCCACCGAGCGCCCAGCCGGCGGCCCAGGACATGCCGACGAGTTCCGTGCCCACCAGGATGCACACCGACGCGATGGTGGTGAAATTGCCCCAGTTGATGGTTCGCGCTTGGGCCAAGTCTGTCTCCGGTGGTCTGCCGTGTGGGGCGGACCTATAGCACACGGCAGGCGGGTGCAAGGCATGCCCCAGAGGCGATCGCGGTGCGTGACACACGGCGTCGATCCTCCTGCCCGACGCGTCCGCCAGGAAAGCGGCGTAGTAGGCGGAATGGTAGCTCTGCCGAAGTCCCGGCGCTCCGAGAAGTAGGTTCGCTCCGGATGGCGGGCGTCACAGCGCTCGCCGTAGCCGAGTCATCCCTCGTCGGCATCGCTGCCGACCTTGGCCACGCCGAGGGCCACCATGACGGGATGGTAGAATCTCTCGGCCTCGGCCGAGTCCGAGACCGTGAGGGAGACATGGTCGAGCATGGTGACGACGCGCTACTTCCGCTTGAACGCCACGGCCAGCAGGAAGCCGACGCCGCCCGCGAGCACCAGCGCCAGAGCCTTGTTGTCGCCCGTGAAGCGGGCGGCACGCCGGCCATAGGTTCGGCCGCGCTTCAGGGCTTCGTCGTAGAGATGCCGACTCTCGGCCGCCAGAGTCTCGGCGCGGTGCTGCGCCTGCTCATAGGCCTCTTCGGCGGCGATCCGCGCATCCTCGTAGCCCTGTTCAGCCGCATGAAGGGCGGCGTGGTAGGCGGCCTGCGCCTCTTCATAGGCCTGTTCGGCCGCGGCACTCGCCTGATCATAGGCACCGCCGAGCTGCCGGCCGAGCTGTCCCATGGCTTTGGCTCCGGTGTCTCCGGGCTTGGCGTTGCGGATTCTCTCGACGGCGGTGTCGCGGCTCATCTCTCACTCCCGAATAGGCTCCGAAGCCAGCTGTGGCTTCGCCGCATCGGCAACGGCCGAAACGCCCGATCGGGTCCAGGTCGGGCCGCAACACCTCTGCGCCCAGGCTACGATCGCCCCGTCCACCGGATCCACGTCCATGCCGCCCAGCTCTGAAGCGACCCAGGATCCCCTGCAGGATCTCCCCCGAGACCCGACCGCGATCTCGTCCTGGATCACGAGGGAGGCAACGGTGGCCGTCGATCCCCATCGCCTCATGGAGGGGCTCGGGCGGATGCTCAACGCCGCCGGGGTTCCTGTCGTACGAATCAACATCGCCGCCGCCACGCTCAGCACGCAGCATCGCGGCATCGACGTCACCTGGTGGCGGGAGAGGGGGGTCAGCATCGCCACCGTGGAACACGGAGCCGAAGGCGAGACCGCCTTCGGCCGCAGCGCTGTCGCGGCTTTGCTGGCCGACGACCTCGTCTTCGCCCGGTGGCGCATCGAGACGGGCGACGGCTGCAATCGGATTCCGACCCTCGAAGCCTTGAGGCAGCAGGGCTGCACGGATTACCTGCTGGATGCCGTCGAGTTTCCGCCCGACACAGCCATCCGGGGTGTCGGCCTGTCCTATGCGACGGATCGGCCGGGCGGCTTCTCCGAATCCGATGTGGCCCGCATCGCCGAGCACCGGGACGCCCTCGGCCTCGTCGTGCTGCGCATGAGCCTGTCACGGTCGATGCACAATCTCCTGGGCGCCTATGTCGGGGAGCGGACCGCCGACCGCATCATGGCCGGCCAGGTGCGCCGGGGGCAGGGCGAACTGATGGAGGCCGCGATCCTGCTCGTCGACCTCAAAGGTTTCACGGCGGCGGCCGATCGGGAAGATCCGCTCCGGCTCGTCGGCTGGCTCGACGAGCATCTCGAAGCTTTGGGCCGCAGCGTGGACTGCAACGGCGGCGAGATCCTGAAGTTCACCGGCGACGGGTTTCTCGCCGTCTTTCCGGTCCTGCAGCCGGGCGCCTCACCCTGCCGGGCCTGCGAAGGAGCACTCGCGGCGGCTCGCGCCGGTCTCGCTCACAACCGGGCCCTCGAAGCCGAGCGCGGCGCCGTCGGACAGCCGGCGCTGGCGGCCGATCTCGCGCTCCACTTCGGGCAGGTCGTCTACGGCAACATCGGCACGGCGAACCGCCTCGACTTCACCGCCATCGGACGCGCCGTGAACGAGGCCAGTCGTATCGAGACACTCTGCGACACGACGGGGCGCCACATCCTGCTGTCCGACAGTTTCGCACGCCGGTGCGCGTCGGGGCCGATCGACCTGGGCCTGTTTCCGCTGCGTGGCGTGGCCACACCGCAGCGGCTCTGGACCGTATCCGAAGCCTAGACGATCAGTGAGCGCGGCGGCGGGTCATCGACATGGCCAGCACGAAGCCCAGGATGAGCGCAGCGGTCCAGAGAGTGCGAGCCATGTCCTTCTCCTCGTCGGCGACGCCGGGTTGCAGACCATGACAAGACCCTGGCGCCGCTTCCGTTCCATCGTGCCGCCAGCGCCTCGTCGACCGGACTCGTGCCGTGACCTTCGCACATCACTCGCAACCCACCACGAGACATAACAGGTCGAGGCGCAGCAGGGATTGGCATGCAAGAAACGGGTGCGACGACGAGCGTCTCGCCGGATCGTCCGGTCGAACGCGCAGGCTGGCGAACTTGAAGGCCTCCGCGCGACCGCCGGCTTGACAGTTTGGCGGATCTGCCGGGATGGATCGGCATGCTCGATGCATCGGGCGTTCCTCTGCCGACGTGCGCCTCGTCGTCGGCCGCCGCGTCACACGCCCGGACCCGTCTCATGGACCAGCCCAAAGCCGAACCGCCACGCCTGCCCGACATGCCGCCTCACCTGCGCGCCATCGCCATGCCGGCCGACACCAATCCAGCCGGAGACATTTTCGGCGGCTGGCTCATGGCCCAGATGGACCTCGCGGCCGGCAATGCGGCGGCGCGGCGGGCCAGAGGACGCTGCGCCACCGTGGCGGTCGACAAGATGACCTTCCATCAGCCCGTGCTGGTGGGCGACGAAGTGAGCTTCTACGCCACGATCGAGAAGGTCGGCCGCACCTCGATGGTGATCCGCGTCGAGGCCTGGCGCCGCTCGCGCGATGCCGACGAAGCGGGCCGCGTCACCGGCGCCACCTTCACCTTCGTGGCCATCGGCGACGATCGCCGCCCGCGTGAGATCCCCAGCGAGGGGTGACGGGCCGCCGTCAGCGGGCCGTCATGCCGGGAGGTTAGGGCCTCTCAGGTCCAGCCGTCCTCAATCTCCGGGAGCTTCCGCCATGACCGTGCCCCGCATCTCCGCCATCGGCTTCAGCATCCAGTCCCCGGACGGCAGCGTCGCGGGCCTGGAGCCCGCCCTGCGCGCCCATGCCGATCTCGGCGTCGACGCCATCGAGATCGCGGCTTCCTCGCTCGATCTCGTGGCCGGAGGTCGCCTGCTGCCGCGTCCCCTGGCCGAACTCGAGCGTCTGACCCGGACGTTTCCCTTCACCTATTCGGTGCACGGGCTCGTCGCCTCGAACTTCATGGATCCCGAAACGCAGGAGCGGCAGGTTCGCGCCGCGCTGGCCATGGTCGAAGTCTGCGGCGCCATCGGCGCCCGGATCCTGGTGCAGCATAGCGGCTGCGTCGCTGCGAACCGACCCCAGGATCGCGCCGGTGCGGAGGCCAGGGAGCGCGACGCCTTGCGGATCGTCGGCGACGCTGCGGGGCGACACGGTGTCCGCGTCGCGCTCGAGAACATCTTCACGACCGTGCCGGGCCAGTTCCGCCGCTCACCCTCCGAGGTCGCGACCGCGGTGCGGGAGCTCGATCATTCGCAGGTCGCGGCGCTGATCGACATCAGCCACGCCTATATCGAGGCGACGCATCGCGGCCTCGACTTTCGCGCCGAGCTGCGAGCCATGGCGCCGGTCGCCGGACACCTGCATGTCCATGACAGCTTCGGCCAGCCGGAGGGATCGACGCCCTTCTTCTTTCCGTCGGAACGGACGGCGCTGGGCCTCGGCGACCTTCACCTGCCGCTCGGCTGGGGCGACATCCCCTGGCACGACATCGCAGCCGATCTCGCCGTTCTGCCCGGCACGGTTCTCATGATGGAGATCGGCGCACGCTATAGCGCCGAGCATCCGGACTGCCTCGGCCGGGCGCGCGAGATCGCCGCGCGGATCGGCTGAGGGTCGGGGCCGCACCTCTCAGGCGGCGTGTCGCGCTCCGGCGTTATCCGCGCGACCGACCTCTTCGGCGACGAGTTCGGCCGTTGCGGCCGAAAGCGTCCAGCCGAGATGGCCGTGGCCGGTGTTGTAGAAGACGCCGGGCCTCTTGCCGCGACCGACGCGCGGCAGCATGTCGGGCAGCATCGGACGCAGACCGGCCCAGGGGATCACCTTGCTGGTGTCGACGGCCGGGAAGAGCTGGCGTGTCCAGTCGATCAGAGGCTTGACCCGGTCGGCGCGGATATCGCGGTTCTCGCCGTTGAACTCGGCCGTGCCGGCGACGCGGAACCGGTCGGCGCCGAGGCGGCTCGACACGATCTTGGTCTCGTCGTCGAGCAGGCTGACCCAGGGCGCGGCGCGGCGGCTCTCGCCCTGAAGGTCCACCGTGATCGAATAGCCCTTAACGGGATAGATGTTGACCCGGTCGCCGAGGCCATGGGCAAGCTTGCGGCTGGCCAGACCCGCGCAGATCACCACGCCGTCGACCGCCATCGACTCCGCGTCTCCGGCAACGGCACCGTGCTGGTGGGCGGGCGCCCAGCGCACGGCATAACCCTCCGCCGCCGGCTCGATGGAAGAGACGTCGGCGTCGTAGACGAACTTGGCACCTCGCCGGAGGCAGGCCGCCGCAAGGCCGCGCGTGAAGCGGTGGATGTCGCCGGTCGAATCCGATTCCGTGAAGAAGCCGCCGTAATAGTCGCCGTACAGCGAGGGCTCTATCGCTTTCATCTCGGCCGGCGTCACGCTGCGCCGGTCGAGCCCGCCCTGGCGCAGCAGATCGTTGACGCGCGCGGCATGATCGTAGCCGGAGCGGTTGCGATAGACATGCAGGATGCCGCGGCGCTCGAGGTCGAAGTCGATGTTCTCGCGTCC
>JAYVMK010000438.1:0-7886 GCA_043758995.1 Lichenibacterium sp.
CGTCATCCGGCGCGATTCGTTCTGGTCGGCAGCTGCAATCCGGAAGAGGGGGAGCTTCGTCCGCAACTTCTCGACCGCTTCGGCCTCTCGGTGGAGGTCCGCACACCCACCGACATTCCCACCCGCGTCGAGATCGTCATGCGTCGCGACCAGTTCGATACCGACCGCGCCGCCTTCGTGCGGGAGTGGTCCGGCCAGGACGCCGACCTCCGCGCCGTGCTGACCGAAGCCCGGTCCCGGCTGCCGAATGTCCAGGTGCCGCCCTCCGCCCTCGAAGATGCGGCGCGCCTCTGCGTCGCGCTCGGCACCGATGGGCTCCGCGGTGAACTGACCATGCTGCGCGCGGCTCGCGCCCTTGCGGCACTCGACGGCAACGAGACGGTGGACACGTCCCATCTGCGTCGCATCGCCGTCCTGGCTTTGCGCCATCGGCTGCGGCGGGATCCGCTCGACTCGGTCGGGTCGTCGTCGCGCGTCCAGCGGGCGCTCGACGACGTTTTGCCGGCCGAAGTCTCCCGCTTCCTGCCCGCATGAGCGGCGAGCCGGCGTCGCGCGACCGCTGGGCCGATGCCTGCCTGACGACGCGGCTCGTGGCCCTCGATCCGGCACTCGGCATCACGCTCCGCGGGCCGTCGGGGCCGGCGCAGGATCTGTGGCTCGTGGGACTTCGCGGTCATCTCCCTCCCGCGACGCCCTGGCGCCGTCTGCCAGCCGGAACGCCCGAAGCGCGGCTGATCGGCGGCCTCGACCTCGCCTCCACCTTGGCGAGCGGACGCATGGTCGCGGCGCGCGGCCTTTTGGCCGAAGCCGATGGAGGCATGGTGGTCGTTCCATCGGCCGAGCGACTCGACGCCATGACGGCTTCGCACCTCTGCGCCGCGCTCGATACAGGTGACGTTCGGGTCGAGCGTGACGGCATCGCGGCCACGGCCGAGGCCCGGTTCGGTCTCGTCCTCCTGGACGATGCCCGGAACGAGGACGAGGGTGCGCCTGAGGCACTCCTCGACCGACTGGCGTTGCGACTGGACCTGACCGAGGTCGGCCATCGTGACTGCGGGCCTATTCCGCCGGAACCCACCGAGATCGCGGCAGCGCGTCTGCGCCTGGCGCAGGTGACGGCCGGGGCCGATGTCGTCGAGGCTTTCTGCGCCGCGGCCGACGCCTTGGGGGTGGCCGGGCTGCGGGCGCCGCTGCAGGCCGTGAAGGTGGCCCGGGCTTGCGCGGCGCTGGCCGGACGCGGGAGCGTCACGGCCGAGGAGGTCACGACGGCGGCACGTCTCGTGCTCGGCCCCCGTGCCACCCGGTCCCCCACGCCGCGCGAGGAGGAACCCGAGAGCGAGGCCGAAGACGCGCCAAGCCCCGAGGAGGCCGACGATCCGCCGCCCGAACGGGACGATGAAACGGCCCCTGCCACAAGCGACGAGTCCTCCGACGATGAGCCTTCGGACGACGCCGGCGAAGCTCCGCTCGGCGAAGTCGCCGTCGAGGCCGCCAAGGCGGCTCTGCCCGCCGACCTCCTCTCCTCGCTTCTCTCCGGCCTTGCCGCTTCGTCGCGCCCCGGTCGCTCGGGTGCACGCCGCGGCGCGGTTGCGAGCCAAGGCGCCAAGGGGCGTCCCATCGGATCGCGGCGCGGCGATCCCGGACAGGGCCCACGGCTGGATGTTCTCGCGACGCTGCGCGCCGCCGCACCCTGGCAGGCGATGCGGGGTCGAGCAGGCCCGTCCGACACGCTCCGCTTTCGTCGAGACGATCTCCGCATCAAGCGCCACCAGGACCGCCAACGCACCACGACGATCTTCGCCGTCGACGCGTCCGGCTCGGCCGCGCTGGGCCGGCTCGCCGAAGCCAAGGGCGCCGTCGAGCTACTGCTGGCCGAATGCTACATTCGACGGGATGATGTGGCTTTGGTGGCCTTTCGTGGCCGAGCGGCCGACCTGCTCCTCGCCCCGACCCGCTCGCCGGCCCGGGCCAAGCGAGAACTGGCGAGCCTGGCCGGAGGCGGCGCGACGCCTCTCGCGGCCGGCATCGCGGCGGCTCTCTCGCTCGCCGGATCGGTGGCCCGCGATGGGCGCCGTCCCGTCATCGCGCTTCTGACCGACGGTCGGGGCAATGTCGCTCGCGATGGCGCGACCGACCGGGCCCGGGCCACCTCAGACAGCGCCGCCGTGGCCCGACTGGTGCGATCGGCCGGCATCGCCGCGGTGGTGATCGACGTGTCGCCGCGACCCGGGCCAGCCGCCGCTCGCCTGGCCGACGAGATGGGCGCGACCTACCTTCCGCTACCGCTCGCCAATGCGCGCGGCATTGCGGGCGCGGTGCGGGCCGCCACGTCGCCGGCGGGCCAAAGCGCATGAGCGCCCGCCTCGACTGGACGCGCCACGGTCGCAACTGGCCGAACCGGGCTCATAGCCGCTTCCTCGCGGCCGGTGGGATATCGTGGCACGTGCAGGAGATGGGGCAGGGGCCGAGACTCCTGCTGCTGCACGGGACCGCAGCCTCGACCCATTCGTTCCGAGCCCTGGCGCCGCTGTTGGCTCCGCATTTCTCGCTGCTCATTCCCGACCTGCCCGGCCATGGCTTCACCGAGCCACCGTCGAAGGGGCGGTTTTCGCTCCCCACCATGCGCGACCTCCTGATGGCGCTCCTCGATGCGACGGGTTTCGCACCCGACATGGCAGCCGGCCATTCGGCGGGCGCCGCCATTCTGATCCGCGCGGCGCTCGATGAGCCGCGATTCCACCCTCGCCACATCGTCAGCCTCAACGGCGCGCTGCTGCCCTTCGATGGTGTGACGGGCAAGGTCGCGCCCGGCTTGGCGCAACTCCTGTTCCTCAACCCGATCGCGCCGCGCGTCTTCGCCTTCTTTGCCGGCGAGGATTCGGTGAAGCGCCTCATCGGCAATATGGGCTCCCGCGTCGACCGCGAGGGCGTTCGGCTCTACCGGACCCTGATGAGCAACCCGGCCCATGTCGCTGCGGCGCTCGGCATGATGGCGCGGTGGGACCTCGACGGCCTCGCTCGCGACCTGCCGCGACTAGCCGTTCCGCTGATGCTGGTCACGGGGGCCGGCGATCGCGCCGTTCCGCCGGGGACGGCCGCCGCCGTGCAGGCGCTCCTTCCCTCGGCGGAGATCCGCAACCTGCGAGGCGTCGGCCATCTCGCCCACGAGGAGCAACCCGCCACGGTGGCCGAGGTTCTGGTCGATGTGGCACGGCAGGACGGACTTCTGCCCGTCGCAGTGTGACGGCTACCCTCACTCTCGGGTAGTCACCGAGCGCAACCGTCAGCCTGTCAGGAGAGACCGAGCACCTTCGCCCGGCGGCCGGACCGGTTCGGCGCTCCCGAGCGGGACCCTGGAGGCCCGCGCCGGTGTTCTACCGCGCAACATGGCGGAGGAACCAGAGATGGCTCCAGCCTGGCATCTCTCCTGCACCCGGCGGGCGGGACGCTCACCCGTCCGACTTGGTCAGCTGTCGGCTTTTCGAGATCAGGACGAGGTTGCGCACGTAGATCAGGTTCGACAGGACCTGGCCGATGATGATGATCGCGTCGTGGCGGACGAAGCCATAGATCAGGGTCATGCCGCCGCCGAGGATCGACAGGATCCAGAACGAGACCGGGATGACGCTGCGCCCGGCGCGTTCGCTCTCGATCCACTGAACCAGGAAGCGTCCGGCGAACAGCATCTGCGCCACAAGGCCGAAGGCGACCCAGAGGTCGAATCGGCCGATGAAGACGTCGTAGAGATAAAGCTGGACGTTGTGCTGCAGGCTATAGGGCACGCGAGTCGATCTCCTGCGGGGCCGGCACGCGGCTGCGTCGCGCCAGAAGCCAGCCGACCCCCATCAGGTCGACGATCCCGGCGCCGAGCCGGTCGAAGAACCCGTATTTGGAGACGCCGCTGAGGCGGGGCCGGTCTACCACGTCGACATGGGCGATGATGAACCCGTCCCGGCGCACCAGGGCCGGCAGAAAGCGATGAAGCGCGTCGAAGAAGGGGAGGTTGAGGTAGACCTCTCGGCGGATGCAGGTGAAGCCGCAACCCGTGTCGCGTGTGCCGTCGCGCAGGATAGAGCGGCGGATCGCATTGGCGGTGCGGGACTGGAGGCGCTTGAACGCCGTGTCCTTGCGCCCCAGCCGCTGCCCATGGACGAGGCCGCAGGTCGGACCGACCTCCTCCATCCGGGCCAGGAATTTCGGGATGAAGGCCGGATCGTTCTGGCCGTCACCGTCGAGCGTGACGAGCAGGGGTGCGCGGGCGCGGGTCGCCGCGGTCTTGATCGCCGCGGACTTGCCGCAGGACGTGCCATGGCGGAGTTGCCGCAGCCAGGGATACAGCGCCGCCAGGTCCGCCATCTCTCTGGCCGTGGCATCCGTCGAACCGTCATCGACGACGATGACCTCGAACGGAATACCCGACAGGGCCGTATCGATCTCGGCCAACAGGGGAGTGAGATTGCCGGCTTCGTTATAGACCGGGATCACGAGTGTAACGGTGGGCTGGTTCATGGTCACTGGCGGACGTAGACTCCGATGTCGAGTTTCGCGCCGCCGTTGATGCCGACTCCAGCCACGCGCGAGACCTCCCGGACGGGTAGGGCCTGATCGAGGGCGGCCTTGAAGGCCGCATCGTCCTGCTGCGCGACGAAAGCGACCCGGCAGCCGCCTTCCGCGATGAAGCGGGCTGCCCCTTCTGAATCGGTCATCAACAACCTGCCATTCGTGGCGAACATGAGGCTCGGCTCACGATCACCCACGGTCGCGTAGAGAGGGTCTCTGCAGGTGCCGCCGAGCCCGGCCTCGGCCTCCTCTGCGAGACGAGGCGAGACGGCCAGCGTCGGGGCGACAGCGGGCGTCAGCACATAGGCATAGACGAGCAGGTAGATCGGCACGGCGGCGATAACCGCCACCATGCCGGCCTGGCGAAAGCCTCCATCGATCAGCGAGCGTCGCGCCAGCCCCGCCAGTGCCAAGGCTACGAACACCGCCGCGACGGCGGAGACCGTTCCGACGACGGGTAGCTCCCACAGGCGACCCTGTCCGCCGACGACCAGCACCAGGATCACCACCGGCACGAGCGCCAGAAGCCCGAAGAGGATCCATCCGCGAATCCAACCCGGCGCTCTGTCCGCTTCCGAACTTCCGGACATGGTTTCGAGGCCGTAGGCCGCCAGGATCGCCAGGCCGGGGAAGATCGGCAGGGCGTAATGGACGAGCTTCGTGTGGAAGATCTCGAAGATCAGCCAGGTCGGAACCACCCAGGCGAGCAGAAAACCGACCGCAGGGGCGCGCCGCTGCCGCCAGATCGTCGGCGCCACCAGCAGCACGAAGGGTGCCAGAGGCCAGCCGGTCAGCCAGAAGGTGAGAAAGTAGAAGCCGGGCGGGGCTCCGTGACTTTCCTGATCGCCGGCGACCTTGCCCAGAAGATCGTGACCCACCGCGTCGGTCAGGAAGGCTCCCTTGGTTTGGATCAGGATGAGCACGAACCAGGGCAGGACGACAAGCAGGCAGAGGACGATGCCGGGGAGCGGCCGCAGCGCACCGAACCATCGTCCGGACCGCTCCTTCACGGAGAGGACCACAGCGGTGAGCGCCACTACGAGCGGGGTGATCGGCCCCTTGATCAGGAGTCCGACCCCGATGGCACCCCAGAACAGCACGGGCGTGCCGATGCGGCTCCTGCTGTCGGGGTCGCGAGCGAGATAGACGCGCGCCAGCGCTCCCATGGCGGCCACCACGGTGGCGAGCAGGACGGCATCCGTCGTCGCAAGCCTCGCCTCGACGCCGAGCAGCGGAGTGGCGGCCACGAAGAGGGCGGCCAGCATGGCGTAGCGCTGCGTCATCATCGGCAGTGCCGCCCAGTAGGTCAGCAGCACGGCGCCGAGCGCGCCGAGAAGGGAGGGGAGACGGTAGAGCCAGATCTGACGCCGGGCATCCGGAACGCCGAGCGCCTCGCCGAGACCGACCGCACTCGCCTGGAGCCAGTGGATGCCGACGGGCTTCTTGTTGCGCGCTTCCGCGCCGAAGCGGATGGCCACGACATCGGAGGTCTCCAGCATCTGCTTCGAGGCCTGAGCGAAGCGGGGCTCGTCGCGATCCATCGGCGGCAAGGTGAAGAAGCCGGGGACGAGCAGCAGGAGCGCCAGGATGATGAGGACCGGTGCGGCCCCTGTCCGGGCCACGATGGCGTCGACGGCGGCCTCGGGTTGCCTTGATCGCAAAAGGGAGACGTCCTTGTTTCCGGGCCGAGAGACCCAGCCGATCCCACCCGGACCGACCAGCGGTGGCCGTGTAGCATGGAGCCCAGGAGAAAGTCGCCTGAATGTCGCGGCGGCGCTTCGGATGCTGGAGCGCTCATCCACCCTTGGCGAAGGCGCTCGGCGAACGTGCCCGACCGGCCCGGTTGCCGGCTGTGATGACCAATGGTCGAGGAACTGCGCTCGGATCGCCTTTGTTGGCTGTTGCTAAGACAAGAGGCCCGAGCCGGATGATCCGATGACGCATCACAACCCAGATCGATGGCCAAAATAGCCGGGCACCCTATCCATCCGATGCTGGTCCCTTTTCCCATCGTGTGCTTCGTCGGCGCTTTCATCACCGACCTCACCTACTGGGGGACGGACGAGATGCAGTGGGCCAACTTCTCGATCTGGCTTCTCACGGCAGGTTGCATCATGAGCGTCTTCGCCGGGCTCGCAGGCGCAATCGACTTCTTCGGCAACCGGGAGATCCGGCGTACGCGCCCTGGCTGGCCGCATGTGCTGGGCAATGTGGTCGCCCTGGCCCTGTCGGTGATCAATGCCTTCGTGCACAGCCGCGATGCCTACACGTCGGTCGTGCCGGAAGGGCTGATCCTCTCCGGGGTCGTGGTGCTGCTCCTGATGTTCTCGGCCTGGATGGGAGGCTCGATGGTCTACCGCTATGGCGTCGGCGTAAGGAATTGAGACGATGAATTATCGCCGCTCGTCCTCTCTCGCCCTCGTCGCTACACTGGCGGCCTTCGGTCTCGCAGGCTGCAACGATCAGGGAGGTGACCCCTCCGTACAGATCGGGCCCAATCCGGTGCTCCCCGAGCCTCAGCAGTACCTCTTGCCGCCGATGCACATCGCGACGGTGGGGCAATGGGGGGATGCTGTCCCCACGGTACCTCAAGGGCTGAAGGTGCAGGCGCTGGCGCGGGACCTCAAGCACCCCCGCTCCGTCTATGTTCTGCCGAACGGCGACGTGCTCGCCGTCGAGAGCAGCGGCCCGAAGGCACCCGTGTTCAGGCCCAAAGATATCATCATGGGCCTCGTGCAGTCCTATGCCGGAGCCGATGTGAAGGGCGGTAACCGGATCACACTGCTCCGCGACATCGGCCCGGACGGCATCGCCAAGCAGCGGACCGTCTTTCTCGACCACCTCGACTCGCCCTTCGGCGTCGTGCTGGTCGGCCACGACCTCTACGTCGCCGACACCGACGCGCTCCTCCGCTTCCCCTACCAGGACGGCGACACCACCATCACGGCACCGGGCGTCAAGGTGACCGGTCTGCCGGGTGGTCCGATCGACCATCACTGGACCAAGAGCCTGACCGCCAGCCCCGACGGCACGAAGCTCTATGTCGGCGTCGGCTCGAACAGCAACATTGCCGAGCATGGCATCGGTGCCGAACTCGACCGTGCCGCAGTCTGGGAGATCGATCCCAAGACAGGGGCTCACCGCATCTTCGCAGGCGGGACGCGAAACCCGACGGGTCTCGCCTTCGAGCCCCAGAGCGCCAAACTCTGGGCCGTGGCCAACGAGCGCGACGAACTCGGACCGGATCTCGTCCCCGACTATCTGACGTCGCTGAAGGATGGCGCCTTCTACGGTTGGCCCTACAGCTATTATGGCCAGCACGTCGA
>JAYVMK010000439.1:0-4326 GCA_043758995.1 Lichenibacterium sp.
GCAGACAGCTTCGCCGTGCCGGTGGTCGATGCTGCATTCGCCGCCCATGCCGGCGACACACGCCGCCCGATGATGCGCTCGCCGTCATCGGTCTGGAGCTGATAGACGCGCGTCGACTCGTTCGGCAGGCGCTTCCAGACCGGCAGGAGCAAGCCAGCGACGATGTGCAGCGTGCTTTCCGTGAAGATCGGCACGTCATCCAGTTCACTGCTCCAGGCCAGCGCGAAGGTCTGGCGGTCGGCGTCCTCCCAACGGCTGTCCGCCATCATCTGGAACGATGCGTGATGGTGCTCCATCGGCCGGATCAACCGGACGCGGCGTTCGATCTCTCCGTCGTCGAGCATAAGCGAGGGCGCTGCAACCTGCACGGCGGCGCGGCCCGATTTGGCGTTCACCAGCAGCTTGCCCTGACCATCGGCGAGCCAGGCCAGCGCATCGTCGAGCATCATCGGGCGGTTGCGGCGCTGCTCGGCGATGGTCAGCAGCCGCGTCTCTGCGCCGGTCGCCGGATGGGTGTAGATGGTCTTACGGTCTGTGACGGTAAAACTCTCTGCCATCAGCGTTTCCAGTCCGACATCATAGACGCCGCTGGCGATGGCGCCCTGCACCTTGGCGTCGAGCAACTGCTCGAAGGCGGTGAAGAGGATGCCCTGAAGCGCGATAGTCAGCGCCAGCAGGCGGTTGAGGAAGGTCGTGATCGGGGGCAGTTCGTCCTTGATGCCATTCGCATCCATCAAATTGAGGCCGGTGGCGCTCTCGAAGCGTTCGAGCGAGCAACCCTCGATCTTACCGCGCACGATCAGCAGGTAGAGCTGCCGCAAGGCGGCGCGAGCATAGGGGCTTTCAAGATTGTCCTCGGGCCGGAACAGCCCCTGGCCGCCAGTCTGGCGCTGCCCGCGCGTGATGGCGCCGAGCGTGTCGAGCCGCCGGGCGATGGTCGAGAGGAAGCGTTTCTCAGCCTTCACGTCGGTGGCGATCGGTCGGAATAGCGGCGGCTGCGCCTGATTGGTGCGGTTGGTGCGCCCGAGGCCCTGGATGGCGGCGTCGGCTTTCCAGCCCGGTTCGAGAAGGTAGTGGATACGCAGGCGCTGGTTCTTTGCCGACAGGTCCGCGTGATAGCTGCGGCCGGTGCCGCCGGCGTCGGAGAAGACGAGGATGCGTTTCACGTCATCCATGAAGGCGGCGGTTTCCGCGAGATTGGCAGACGGTGCACGGTTCTCGACGGCAAGGCGGTCGCCGATACCTCCCGCGCCGGGCTTGCGCACGATGCGGCGCGAGCGGCCCGTCACCTCCGCCACCATATCCGTGCCAAAGCGCTGCACGATCTGGTCGAGCGCGCCGGGAACCGGCGGCAGTGAGGCAAGCTGCTCGATCAGTTCATCACGGCGGGCGACAGCTTCCCGGCTTTCGACCGGCTGACCGTCGCGGAAAACCGGCCGCGACGACAGGTTGCCCTCGCTGTCGGTGAATGGCTCATAGAGCTGCACCGGGAAGGAATGGGCGAGGTAGTCCAGGACGTATTCGCGCGGCGTAATGTCGACGCGGATGTCGTTCCACTCTTCGGTAGGGATGTCCGCGAGCCGCCGTTCCATCAGCGCTTCGCCGGTCGAAACGATCTGCACCACGGCGGTGTGACCATCCTCCAGATCGCGGTCGATCGAGCGGATCAGGGTCGGCGTCTTCATGCTGGTGAGCAGATGGCCGAAGAAGCGCTGCTTGGTCGACTCGAAGGCCGAGCGGGCGGCGGACTTGGCCTGGCGGTTCAGCGTGCCGTCGCTACCGGTGATATTGGCGGCTTCCATCGCCGCATCGAGATGGTTGTGAATGATCGACAACGCGCCCGCATAGGCGTCGTAGATGCGACGTTGTTCATCTGTCAGCGCGTGCTCGACCAGCTCGTATTCCACGCCGTCATAGGAGAGCGAACGCGAGGTGTAGAGGCCAAGCGAGCGCAGATCGCGCGCCAGCACCTCCATCGCCGCAACGCCACCGTCCTCGATCGCTTCGACGAACTCGGCGCGCGTGGCGAAGGGGAAATCCACACCGCCCCACAGGCCGAGCCGCTGGGCATAGGCGAGATTGTGGACGCTCGTTGCGCCGGTCGCCGAGACATAGACAATGCGGGCGTCGGGTAGCGCATGTTGCAGGCGCAGACCGGCGCGCCCCTGTTGCGAGGGAGCCACGTCACCGCGGTCGCTCTTGCCGCCACCGGCATTCTGCATGGCATGGCTTTCGTCGAAAATGATCACTCCGTCGAAATCGGAGCCCAACCAATCGACGATTTGCCGAACGCGCGAAACCTTCTCTCCACGCTCGTCGGAGCGCAGCGTGGCGTAGGTTGCAAATAGGACGCCTTCCGCCAGCGTGATCGACTTGCCCTGGGCGAAGCGCGACAGCGGCGTCACCAGCAGACGTTCCATGCCGAGTGCGGCCCAATCGCGCTGCGCATCCTCGATCAGCTTGTCGGATTTGCTGATCCAGACTGCTTTGCGCCGTCCTTGCATCCAGTTGTCGAGGATGATCCCGGCTGACTGTCGGCCCTTGCCCGCGCCGGTGCCATCGCCGAGCATGAAGCCACGCCGGAAGCGAACGGCGTTCGCGGCGTCGGTAGGCGCTGCGCTCACGCTGTTAAAAGTCTCGTCGACCGTCCACGATCCGGCGAGATGATCGCCATGCGCTTCGCCGGCGTAGATGACCGTCTCCAACTGGGCGTCGGAAAGCAGCGCGCGGATGTTCTCCGGCAGCATCGATCGATAGCTGGGCTTCGGCGGCGCGACCGAAGCCATCGCCGCCGATTGCACTAGCTTGGTCGGATGGGCCTGAGAGCCGGGAATACGGATCGACTGCAATCCGTATTCCTCATAGATAGCCTCGGTCAGGTGCGCGCCCTCGGGCGGCACCCAGTCCACGGTGTCATAGGCGAGAGGGACGCCCTCGGGATCAGCGGCGAGAGGCGCAGCCGGGCGAGTGGTTGCCGTGCGCGTGGGATAGCTGCGCACGGTCTTCGGTGGCGCCGAGATCGGCACGGATGTTGCGGGCAGCGTGACCGGCAACCGGGGCGGCACATGTGTGCCGACCCAGTCGAGCAGCGTAGCGGCGTCGGGCGCCATGCCCGGCGAGGCCGGGAACAGTGTCGGATCGTCGGCGGGCAGCTTGTCGATGACCGTCAGCCGCGTTGGAAAGGTCGTGCCGTGTTTGGCATAGACCGCGCCGGCAATCGCGGCGCTGAACACGACGCGGCCGCACGCCTGCAAGCGGACGAAGGCCTCGCGCCAGTCGGGCATATCAGGGCCGACGTTCGCGCCGGTGATGGCGACGAGGCGCCCGCCGGGCGCGAGCCGGTTCAGCGCTGAAGCGATGTGGCGAATGCCTGCGTCAGCCGAGCGCCCCGCAACATGCGCCAGTGCCGAGAAGGGCGGGTTCATCAACGCCACGGAGGGCACGGCGGTGGCGTCCAGATGGTCGTCGATCTGCGCGGCGTCGAAACGGGTGACGGGGGTTGCCGGAAAGAGCGATGCCAGCAATTCGACACGGGTCTCGGCCAGTTCATTGAGGATCAGCGCGCCGCTTTCTGTTGCCGCGAGGATGGCGAGCAGGCCGGTGCCTGCCGACGGTTCCAGCACACGGTCAGCCGGCGTGATCGCCGCCGCTGTCAGTGCCGCAAGCCCTAACGGCAGCGGCGTCGAAAATTGCTGGAATGCCTGGCTTTCTTGGGATCGGCGCGTGTGCGTCGGCAACAGAGCCGCGATCTTCGCCAGCACGGAAAGACGTGTAACGGGAGTGGCGGCTTTGCGGAAAAGTGCTTTTCCGTATTTGTGCAGGAACAGGACGGTCGCGACCTCGCACGCCTCGTAGGCTGCTTTCCAGTCCCAGGCGCCGGCGGCGTCGGACGCGCCGAACGCGGTTTCCATGGCGCGGCGCAGGATAGCGGCGTCGATCTGATTGCCACGTTCGAGATGGGTGAGCAGCACATTGGCGGCGGCGAGAATGGCTGCCGACGGGGCGAGCGGAACCGGCGCGGCCGATGCGGCGGTAACGGAAGACAGAATGTTCATGGGTGAAACCTCGAAAGAGCGTGACGGGACGAGCCCGCGCGGCGCTCTCTCTCGACCGCCCGGACTCAATCCCGTCCCGGCGGACCTCTTCCTCTCAAGGGCCTGGCATGAAAAAAGCGCCCAACCGTGAGGTGGGCGCTTTCGTTCAGCCGAAACGGCGGCCAGCGTCTGTGAAGGTGTAGGCGTTCGCGGCTATGGCCTCATCGACGCATTCATCGGAGATTTGATATTCATAGTCGCGTTCGAGCTGCCGGTAGAGCCATCGGGCCAG
>JAYVMK010000440.1:0-3222 GCA_043758995.1 Lichenibacterium sp.
CGGCCGGATGCTCAGCGCAGATGCATCGGCGAAGCGTTCGGACTGCCCCCATTTGCATGACCTCTTTCCCACACCGGATCGGTTCGTCCGACCCTGCTACCCGCCCGACATCGACACGACAGCGACCCCGGCGAACCGTCGGTCATCTTCCGTTCATCTCGCCTCGGAATGCGAGATCGATGTTTGATGGGAGAGAGTAGCGGTCGGTTTATGGCTGAATAGCGGCGCCTACGCCGCCCTATTCGGGCCGAGTTGGGATGATCCTGGGTTGTTGCTGTAAAGCCACGCTCAGGTCGCGGAACGATGTCGCGATGCAACGCCGAAGAACAATCTTGTTATGCTGAACTCAGGTTCAGCATCGCCTGGCTTACTTCCGCGCTCTCGCTATCGCGGCGAAGGTTGACCATGGCCTGATTCGCCATTCTGGCCGGGGCCTTCGATTTTAAATGCAAAAGCCCTCGCGACGGATCGCAAGGGCTTCAAAGGACGAAGCAAGGTCAAGCGACGGTTCGGCGGCGCCGAAGGCGGCACATTCGTCGAGTCTGATTCAGCCGCGCGTGCCGCGCGCTACGCGCTCGATCTCGGCGCGGACCAATCGCTCGACGAGGCCTGGGAGATTGTCGTCGAGCCACGTCTTCAACATCGGCCGCAGCAAGTCGCGCATCACGCGCTCCAGCATCGGGGTATTCTGCAGCACGACCGTCGCCGCCAAGGTCTCGAAGGCCGACATGACGGAATCGCCGAGCGGCGCCGAAAGAAGCTCCCCTTCGCCCTCGTGGTTCAACGCAGGAACGGAATAGTCCGACATCTCAAAATCCTCGCCCTGCGCCGCATCGCGGATCGTTGGTTCGGGCAACCGTGCCCGCAGGCCGGATACAGGGGCGTCATGCGCGTCGCTGTCGTGATCGCGAGCCTCCTCGGCGAGCTCCACCATCGGCTGCACCAGAGCCACCGACGCCTGCGGCGGGACAGCCTCGTGCTGCTGCAGGGATGTCTGGGAAAACGCCGACCGTTCGGACGGCGCGATCCGGGCGAGGTCCAACACGTCATCGTAGGATGTTCGGCTGCGAGCCGCGGCATTGTCGCTCGCGGGTGCAGGCGGAGCGGGACGACGCGCCGCGCCATTGGTGGCGACCGGTGCCTTCGCGCCCTGGGTCTGGTCGTCGGCGATGATCCGCCGGATGGAGGCCAGGATATCTTCCATCGAAGGCTCGGACGAGCGACCCTCCGTGGCATCGGGAGGAAAGGCGCTGGCTGCGGACATGGCCTGTGGACCTTCTTACGCGGTACGGGGTCTCGACTCAGGTCGCGAACGCCTCAAACAATGCGGCGTAAACCTGTCTTTAACGGATACGTCGGAGCCGTCCTGCAGACAAGCGGTCTGATCCGAAGATTCATGGGACAAGACCCGCGCAGCACCGATGGACGAGGCGGCGCGGCTATGCCGTACGGACGCGTTCAGCGCCCGTCGGGCGTACGCAGGCCGAACCACTTGTCCTTCACCTGATCGAAATGCACGGTCGGGTTATAGGGCTGAAGCCTGAGATTGAGGCCGGACGCCGACAGGCGCCCGCAGGACGCCAGGATGGCGTAGGTGGCGACCACACGGTCGCGCTGAGCCCCGACGAGCTGAACGCGAGCGTTGAGCAGCGTCTGCTGCGCATTGAGCACGTCGAGCGTGGTCCTCTGTCCGACGCGCGCCTCCTCGCGGGTCCCGTTGAGGGCGATTTCGGCGGCGTTGACCTGCGCCTGATCGGCCTGAACGGCAGCCTTGGAGGACACCAGAAGTCCCCAGGAGGAGATCACGGCGGCACGGACGTTGTCGCGCGACACGTCGACCTGGAACTCCGCCGTTCCGAGCTGTTCCTTGGCCTGCCGGATCTGCGCGTAAGAGGCGCCGCCCTCGTAGATGGGCACCTGCAGCGAGCCCACGATGGAGCCAACGAAGGCGTTGGTATTCCCCGAGTTGCTGACGTCGTAGCGCTGCTGCGCCGAGCCGTTGAGGGTCAGCGTCGGATAGAGCTGGCCTTCGGCGATCTTGACCTGAAAGGCCGAAACATCGACCGCGTGCAGGGCCGCTTGGATCGAGGGATGCTCGATCTGCGAGACCGCGATGGCGTTCTCGAGCGAGGGCGGGATGCCGCGTTCGAGCGGCCGCGCCGGCTCGAGCCGGGTCGGCTGTTCACCGATGACCTGACGAAAGCTCGCGATCGAATTCTGCAGCTGCGACTGCGCGGCGAAATAGTCGGACCGGGCACCGGCGACGCTGGCTTCCGCCTGGGCGACATCGGTGCGGGTCACCTCGCCCACCTTGAACCGATCCTGGGTCTGGCGGAGCTGCTCCTCCAGGACCTTGATGTTGGAATTTCGCAGATCGAGGATGGCGGTGTCGCGGAGCACGTCCATGTAGGACTGCGCACCGCTCTGCAGCACGCTCTGCTCGACGTTGCGCAAGGTCTCACGGCTGCCGAAGACGTTGGATTCGGCGGATTTGATGTTGTTGGTGGTGCGCAGCCCATCGAACAAAGTCTGCGAGACCGAAATGCCGGCGCCTCTGGGAATGGTGGTACCGTCCGTCGTCGCCAGCGTCGTGCCGGCCGACTGGCTTGCGAGCCGGCTGGTGGTGGTCCCACTGGTTCCCGAGACCCCATTGGCCAGCCCGAAGGTCCCTCCGCTGCCGGTTCCGGCGACCGTGCCGCCTGTGCTGGTGCCGGTGGTCGTTCCGATGGTACCGGTCGTGGTTCCTGTGGTGCCCGTCGTGCCGCCGCTCGAGCCACCCAGGCTGGAGAGGCTGGATCCGCCGCCACCGCTGCCCGACGCCGGACCGGTGAAGCTCTCGTAGCTGGCGCCGACGTCGCCGGAGGCCGAAACGTGGGGCATGTAGCCCGAATTGGCGATCGGGATATTCTCGTCGGCGGCCCGGGTCGTGGCGCGCTGAGCGTTCAGGTTCGGATTGTTGAAATAGGCCTTGGCCAGCGCGTCTGACAGGTTCTCGGCCCAGGCTCGCGACGGAACCCCGACCCCGACCACACTGACCGTCAACAGAGCCGATGCCGCCAGAAGAGGCCGCACGCGGTTCCGGCTGGGCCCGCGGGACAGTGAATGGCTGCCAGTGGGGCTGGGACGACTCATCTTAGACCTCGACGCAGGTGACGAGGCGCTCCTGGGAGGAACACCCCGCTACTCTTTAAGCGCATCTTCAGAAACCGTCGGATGCGCCAG
>JAYVMK010000441.1:0-3460 GCA_043758995.1 Lichenibacterium sp.
TGATCGAAGCCGCCGGCCTGCCGCTCGAACCCGCGCCGGCACCCTGGGATCCGGCGCCCGGCGAGCCTGCGGACACCGTGATGCGGATGCAGGATCCGATGCCCGAGAGCGACGCCGCGCCGGACGCGCCGGCGGCGGCCACGCAATCACCCGTCGTCACCCTGCCCGAATGGCTGCTCCGGCCGCCGCGAGTCGACGAGGTGCCCGAGCTTCCCCCCGTCCGGCCCTCGAACCCGCTCGGCGCCGCCGACCAGGCGGGACCGCCGGCGTGGCCCTATGTCGACCGCAGCCGCGACGCGGGACGGCGGCAGGCCGTCGCGGCGGGCCGGCTGATGCACCGCCTGCTGCAATACCTGCCCGACGTGCCGTCCGAGCGGCGTCCTGCCACGGCGGCCCGCTTCCTCGCCGCCCAAGGCTCAACGCTCGACGAGGAGCACCGCGAGGCTCTGTCGGCTCAAGCCCTGGCGGTCCTGGCCGAGCCGGCGCTTGCGGGGCTGTTCGGACCGGGATCGCGAGCCGAGGTCGCCGTCACGGCCTCCGTTGCGCTGCCGAGCGGCCGCAGGGTCGATGTCACCGGCCAGATCGACCGGATCGGCGTGACGGAGGACGCCGTCCACATCGCCGATTTCAAGACCGGAGCGCCCGGCCCCGTGATGCCGAGACAGCTGTTGCAACTGGCGCTCTACCGCGCCGCCGTGCAGCCGCTCTATCCCGACCAGACGATCCGCACGCATCTCGTCTGGACGGCCAGCGGCGACGTGGTCGAGGTGTCAGCGTGGGACTGCGAGAGTGCGCTGGAGACGATGGGGTAGCACTGAAAAACGATTGTCGAGAGACAATCATCAACCCATGATCGTCGTCAGATTATCTGAGCAGCATGCGCCGTTGATCGACCCCTTCGCCATCGACGCTTTGCTGGCGGAAAAGAAAGCACTTGCCGGCGCCCCTAGATGGATCGGCGACGAGCGCGGCGCGGTTGCAAGCCTTGCAGCCCCGGTCGCGAAGCGTGGGGTCGTAGGGGCACTCTCGTTTCGTGCAACGGCGCTTGTTTACGAGCCAATACAGAGCGGGTCGTGCGTCCTGGTTTTCGATGGACGGCCGATCCAACGTCTGTCGTTCCGCCCGACCCACGCCCACGTCAATCCATTTGGACCAAGCGTCTCCACTCCTCTTCGAGGGCTGCACCTTCCCGCAGGCAAGAGCCGCGTTTATCTTTGGGCCGAAAACCGAGCATGGCCCAGACCGAAGGGCGACAATGTGGGTGTCGCGCAGCCGATCCTCTTGGACATGGAGGGCCTGGATAAGGTGTTGGCGATCTTCCTTCAAATGTGCAACGTAGATGGCGTTCTCCCGCCTGCACCTTGGGAGCCGAGACTCCTTTGACGCTCCCAGATCCATTGCCTTTGGTGATCCCTCGCGACGATCAGTTCACGCAGGGCGGCGCGACGCGTGTCGAGACGACGACGCTGCTGCCCGGCGGCATGGTGGTGACCTTGTCGCTACAAAAGCAGGGTGATCGCTACATCATTGATGATGAGGGATGTGGTCGCACTGCACTTGCGTCTCTCGGCATTCAGGAACTCAATTGCGCGGATGTCAGGCGTGCGGCCGACATTGCCGACCTGCTTGGCGTGAGCTTCATCCAGGGCAGCTTCAGCCTTCGCGATGTTGCAGCATCACAGCTTCAAGCCGCGATCATCTTCGTCGCGGAAGCTTGTCGAAACTGGGCAGCGACGACGGTCGACGTTCGTCAGAAGTCTCGCAATCGAGACATCACGACCCGTGCCGTCGAACGCCTCCGCGCATCGTTTCCCGCCATGGACGTTCAGACCGAACGCGAACTCTCGGGCGCGAGCACCAAGCTTCACCGTTTCGATGTCGTTGTTGCCCTGTCACGAGAGCGCTTCGCCGTCTTTGAGACACTCATACCCGTGGCGAGTTCGATAGCGGCTGCTCATCTCAAATTTTTCGACATCCAGCAGGCCCATCGAGATTGGCCCAGAGAGGCCCTGGTCGAAGATCTGTCGGAATGGGCATCGGAGGATTTGGCGATCATGCAGCAGGTTGCAACCGGCGTTCGCGCAGTCGGTGCAGCCTGGGACGACTTGCCCGCGCTCGCCGCCTGAGCGGACGAGCATCGAAACCGGTCGGCAGAGCACCGGTCCGGTCCGCCGATTGCACACCCTCCTCCACCCTCTCGGAGATGCCTCGCCTCATGTCCCGCTTCCGCCCCGTCGTCCTCGCTCTCCTGGCCCTATGCCTCTCGTCGGGCCTCGCCGAGGCCAAGGATTGGACGCACATCCGCATCGCGACGGAAGGCTCCTACCCGCCCTTCAACTCCACGACACCCGACGGCAGGGTGATCGGCTTCGAGCCGGACCTGCTGAAGACTGTCTGCGACCGGCTAAACATGACCTGCGAGACCATCGTGCAGGAATGGGATGGTCTGATCCCGGGTCTGAAGGCGGGCAAGTTCGACGCCATCATGTCGGGCATGAGCATCACGCCGAAGCGCGAGGAGACGCTCGCCTTCACGGTCCCGTACACACAGAGCCCGAGCACCTTCGCGGTCCTGTCGGACAGTTCGCTCGCCAAACTTCCGATGACCGGCGTCGATCTCGACGTGACGGACCAGAAGGCCGCGATGGACAAACTCGGCCCTCTGCGTGACGCGCTGAAGGGCAAGACGGTCGGGGTGCAGGTTGCCACCATCCAGGCGGACCTGATGGTGCAGCTTCTGCCCGGCATCGAGTTGCGAAGCTACAAGACCAATGACGAAGTCGCCCTCGATCTCCAGGCCGGCCGGGTCGACGCCTGGATCGGGTCGCAGACCAATCTCAGCTCCGGCGTGAAGGCCGCCAAGGGCGAGATCGTCTATGCCGGTCCGCTGTTCAAGAACGGCCTGCTCGGCAAGGGCTCCGCCATGGGCCTGCGCAAGGAGGATGCGGATCTCAAGGTCCTGCTCGACAAGGGTCTCGGTGACGCCATCGCGGACGGCACCGCGCAGCGCCTCTCTGTGCAGTGGTTTGGCTTCGACATCGTGCCGCATTAAAGTGTCGTCGCCCCGGCGTGTCACAATCTTGCAGCGATCGGCGCCAAATCCGGGGTAAGGGCATGCGAGCTTCGGAACGCTTTGCTGCAGGAGCTGTCGCCGTCATGACGGCGACACCTCTTTTCGCTTTTCCGGTTCTCGGAATTTGGTACGTCGCCCGAGTGTGGCCTGCCATGAGCCTGATGGATCGTGGCCTGTTTTGCTGCTCCTTCGCGCTGCTCATCGTCGGTGTTGCCTATAGCTTACAACGGCATATGGATCGGATCGGCAACGGCCATGCGATGGTCCTGGGGCCATCTGACATCGTTCCGATCCACGGTTCCATGCTTATGGGGGCCTGGGCTCTGACCCATCGTGTGGACACAGCTGTGCTTATGTCGGTGTGGACTGTGTGGTCGCTCTACAAGG
>JAYVMK010000442.1:0-8896 GCA_043758995.1 Lichenibacterium sp.
CCCTTCGTGGCCATCAACATGGCTGCGATCCCGCGCGACCTCATCGAATCGGAGCTCTTCGGTCACGAGAAGGGGGCTTTCACGGGTGCCAACACGCGCTCGGCCGGGCGCTTCGAACAGGCCGAGGGCGGGACCCTGTTCCTCGACGAGATCGGCGACATGCCGATGGAGGCCCAGACCCGTCTGCTCCGCGTACTGCAGCAGGCCGAATATACGACGGTGGGGGGTCGCACGCCGATCAAGACCAACGTCCGCATCGTGGCCGCCACCAACAAGGACCTGCGTGTCACGATCCAGCAGGGCCTGTTCCGCGAGGATCTGTTCTTCCGCTTGAACGTCGTGCCGATCCGCCTTCCGCCGTTGCGCGAGCGGGCCGAGGATATCCCGCATCTCGCCCGACACTTCTTCACCGCCGCAGCCGCCGAAGGGCTGCCGATGAAGCACATGGATACGGGGGCGCATGATCGCCTGAAGCGATATCGCTGGCCCGGCAATGTGCGCGAGCTCGAGAACCTCGTCCGGCGTCTCGCGGCGCTCTACCCCCAGGAGGTCATCACGGCTCCGCTGGTCGAGACGGAGCTTGGCCTCAATCGGCCGAACCAGATCAGCGTGCCGACATCCGAGATGGCGGCAGGGACGCTGGACGGCGGTGGCCTCGACCTCGGGCCTGCTCCGGCGGAGGAGGGGGGCTTGATGGGTGCCGTCGAACGGCATCTCGCCGACCTCTTCGCCAAGCATGGCGATGACCTGCCCCCTCCGGGCCTCTACCACCGTGTGCTGCGCGAGTTGGAGGTTCCGCTCGTGTCTGCGGCCCTGGCGGCAACCCGGGGCAACCAGATCAAAGCGGCCGAAATGCTCGGCCTCAACCGCAACACGCTGCGCAAGAAGGTGCGCGAACTCGACATCAAGCTCATGCGTCTGCCGCGCTGAAGCGGGAGAAGCATCTCCAAAGGGCGGGCGCGCCCTGATTTCGTCGCAATCCGGCAACAGTGCTGTATAAATACAACGACCGGCGAAGCCGGGTCGCGCAGCGATGCCGGCGCGGGTTGCGTCGGAACCGTTGCCGAACGGATGGATGCGCTTGACGGAACAAACGGGCAGGAACGGGACCGACCATCGGTCCGCGCGGCGCGCCGACCGGAGGTTCAACCTTCGGATCGCTCCCTTCGTCGTCGGACTGTGCCTCGTGTCGGCGCTGGCGGGCTTCGCGGTCTTCACCGGCTACACGCCGATCGTCCCGACCGATCCCGTGGTCCTCGACGTGTTCCTGGCCGATGCGATCGTCGTCCTGGTGCTCTTCATCCTCGTCGCCGTGGAGGCGTGGAAGCTCCTCGCGGCCTGGCGAGCCAAGCAGGCCGGCGCGCGGCTTCACGCCTACATCGTCGGACTCTTCTCGATCACAGCGGCGGTGCCGGCCGTCATCATGGCGGTGATCGGGGCGGTCGCGCTCGATCGCGGACTCTATCCGGGCTTCGTCGACGACGTCGGCGCGTTCATCGGAGAGACCACCAGCGCCGCCAAGCTGATCCGCTCGAAACAATGCGATTCGCTGCAACGCGACGCGGATCTCGCCGCCAACGATCTGACGCGGGCCCGTGTCGGCTACATGGACCGCAACTTCTTTCAGAACTTCTTCGACTCCCGCGTGAAGTCGCTGGGTTTCACCAAGGCCGTCATCATGGACGGCTCGGGAAAAGTGACCGAGAAGGTCGACACCGGTAATTCGAAGCCGGTCGAGAAGCCGAGCCCCGAGGATTTCCAGGGCGCCCGCTCCGGCGATCAGGTCTGCTACCGCGTCGATAATGCGCGAAGCTTCGTGGCGCTGCATTTCCTGCCGGCCTTCGACAACAGCTTCCTCTACGTCGAGCGGCCGCTCGATCCCTTCACCATCGGATTCCAGCAACAGGCCGAAGCGATCCAGGTCGCGTTCTACCAGTTCGACACGCATCGCAAGTCGATCCAGGTCGCTTTCATCGTCATGTATGGGTTGCTGGGCGCCACCATGTTGCTGTCGGCCATCTGGCTCGGCCTGTCCTTCGCCAACTTGCTCGTGGCGCCCATCCGCCGGCTGATCAACGCGACCGACCAGGTCTCGTCCGGGAACCTCTACGTGCAGGTGCCGGTTCGGCGTTCGGAAGGCGACCTGGCGCGCCTCGGCGAGACCTTCAACAAGATGATCTCCGAGCTTCGCCTTCAGCAGAACCGGCTCATCGCGGCGCGCGAAACGATCGACGAACGCCGGCTCTTCACCGAAGCGGTTCTGTCGGGGGTCCCGGCCGCCGTGATCGGCGTCGACTCCAAGGGCGACGTCACCGTGCTGAACCCGTCGGCGCAGAAACTCCTCGACGGTGCCGCCCCCACCGGATCCGCCGTGATCGGCCGATCGCTCCCGGAGATGGTGCCGGAACTGGCCGACCTCCTCTCCGACACCCGCACGGGGCGCCAGAGGCTGCAGCAAGGGCAGGTGACGCTGGCGCGGGCCACCCGCGAGAGGACCTACAATGTCCGTGTGACGAGCGAGCTCAGCGCCAAGGCGGAACGCAACCTCGTCGTCACGCTCGACGACATCACCGACCTCGTCTCGGCGCAGCGAACCTCGGCCTGGGCCGACGTGGCACGCCGTATCGCCCATGAGATCAAGAATCCGCTGACCCCGATCCAGCTCTCGGCCGAACGCCTGAAGCGGCGCTACAGCAAGGTGATCACCGAGGGCCGGGATGTCTTCGACCAGTGCACCGACACGATCATCCGCCAGGTCGAGGACATGAAGCGGATGGTGGACGAGTTCTCGTCCTTCGCCCGCATGCCCAAAGCCCTGCTGGCCGAAGACGACCTCGTCAAATGCGTGGCTCAAGTGGCCTTCCTGATGCGCGTCGGCCACCCCGACGTGGTGCTGGACGAGGATCTGCCGAGCGAGCCCATGATCGCGCGGTTCGATCGGCGCCTGCTGTCACAGGCTCTCACCAATATCGTCAAGAACGCGACGGAGGGCGTGGCGGCTTACCAAGCGACCTTGCCGGAGGAGGCCCGGGAGCAGGGTCGCGTCTCGGTCAGTCTTCATGTCGGCGCCGACGGTCAGGCCGTGATCGACGTCGTCGACAATGGAAAGGGTTTCCCTGCCGAAAATCGTCAAAGGTTACTCGAGCCCTATATGACGACGCGCAGCGAGGGTACCGGGCTGGGTCTCGCGATCGTCGCCAAGATCCTCGAAGATCACGGCGGCGGGATCGAGTTGCTCGATGCTGCGGGCCATCGTGGCGCTCATGTTCGCCTGCATTTTCCCATCGACACGCCGGCCAAACCCGAAGCCGCCTCGGCTCAGGGTGCGGTCAGCGAGAAAGCCTGAGAACCCGTCATGGCCACCGACATCCTGATCGTCGACGACGAAGCCGACATCCGCGAACTCGTGTCGGGCATCTTGTCGGACGAGGGTCATGGGACCCGTACCGCCAAAGACGCCGACGAAGCTCTCGCGCTGCTGGCGGCGAGGCGCCCGCATCTGATGTTCCTCGATATCTGGCTGCAGGGCTCTCGCCTCGACGGTTTGCAGCTTCTCGAAATCATCAAGGAGCATCACCCGACGTTGCCGGTGGTGATGATCTCGGGCCACGGCAATATCGAAACCGCGGTCTCGGCTATCCGGCTCGGCGCCTATGACTTCATCGAAAAGCCCTTCAAGGCCGACCGACTGGTTCTGGTGGCCGAGCGGGCTCTCGAGACGTCGCGTCTCAAGCGTGAGAATGTCGAACTCCGCACGCGGTCGCTGACCACCGATCGCGTGGTGGGACGCTCCACCAGCGCCAACCAGCTCCGGCAGGTGATCGACAAGGTCGGCCCCGCCAATTCGCGAGTGCTCATCGCAGGGGCGCCCGGAACCGGCAAGGAACTCACGGCGCGAATGATCCATGACGGTTCGAGCCGCTCGGTCGCTCGCTTCGTGGTGATCAATGCCGCCACCATGCTTCCCGAAGCCATGGAGACGGAGCTCTTCGGCGTGGAGGGCGCCGACAGCCGCAGCCGCAAGGTCGGAGCGCTGGAAGAGGCGCATGGCGGCACGCTGTTCATCGACGAAGTCGCCGACATGCCGAAGGAGACGCAAGGCCGCATCCTGCGGGTCCTCGTCGATCAGAACTTTCAGCGGGTCGGCGGCACGACGCGGGTGCATGTCGACGTTCGCATCATCTCGTCCACCGCGCGGGACCTCCCGACGCTGATCGCCGAAGGCTCTTTCCGCGAGGATCTGTTTCATCGCCTCGCCGTCGTGCCGATCCGTGTGCCGGCGCTGTCGGAGCGCCGCGACGACATTCCGGAACTCGTCTCGTTTTTCATGGACCAGGTGTCGGCCAATACCGGATTGCCGCGACGCAAGATCGGTGCGGACGCGATGGCGGTGCTGCAGTCACACGACTGGCCCGGCAATATTCGCCAGCTGCGCAACAACGTCGAGCGGCTGATGATCCTGGCGTCGGGCGACGCGGATTCCGAAATCACGGCCGACATGCTGCCCTCCGAGATCGGCGCGCTCGTGCCGGCCACGCCCAACGGGGCAGGGGGCGAGAAGCTGATGAGCCTGCCCCTGCGCGAGGCGCGGGAGGTGTTCGAGCGCGAGTATCTCGTGGCTCAGATCAGCCTATTCGGCGGCAATATCTCGCGCACGGCCGAATTCATCGGCATGGAGCGGTCAGCCCTGCACCGGAAGTTGAAGTCGCTCGCAATCGATTGATCGCCGGCCTCGATGATGACGGGGCAGGGCGGCTGCGCCTAAGTTTGTCTTGCGACTTCTGCGCGATCCTGCCTCTAATGCGGCAGGATGCAGGCGGTCCGGCGAAAGGCCAGGCGGCATCTGTGCGACTGTCGGCTGGTCCGGATCGCGCACGTGAAGCCCGCATTGGGAGACGCCCTGAACGACGCCCTGCCTGGGCCCATGTCAGTGTCTTCTGCCAGTGCCGAGCCGCAGCATCGAAGACCGCGAATAGGCGGCGACGAGCAGGACAGGACCATGGCGGCAGAGCGAACACAGAACCTGCAGGACACCTTTCTCAACTACGTACGCAAGAACAAGGTCCCTCTCACAATCTTCCTGGTCAACGGTGTCAAGCTGCAGGGCGTGGTGACGTGGTTCGATAATTTTTGCGTACTGCTACGGCGCGACGGGCACTCGCAACTCGTCTACAAACACGCCATATCCACCGTGATGCCGGGTCAGCCGATCCAGATGTTCGAGTCGCCCGATGAGGTGCCCGCCGCGGCACCGGTGCCGGCCGAACGCCCGCGGTGATTGTCACCGGCAGTCGTCGAGACACCGGATTACGCGATTGAAGCCGAAACATGCGACCGACGGCAGCGATGCCGTCGAGCAGACCGCCGCCGAAGCCACACGGACCTTGGTGGTCGGACCCTACCCGACCGGCAGGAGCGCTTCGGCGCGCCAGACTCGATCTCCCGAGGCGCGCCTCGGAGAGGCCGTTGCCCTCGGCGACGCGATCGACCTCGACGTTCGACGCGGCCTCATCGTCAATCTCGGCACCGTTCGGCCCTCGACCTATCTCGGCAAGGGCAAGGTCGAGGAACTCTCCGAGCTTTGCGAGGAACTCGAGATCGGCCTCGTCGTCATGGATTGTGCGCTGTCGCCCGTCCAGCAGCGCAACCTCGAGAAAGAATTCGGCACCAAGGTCATCGACCGCACCGGCTTGATCCTCGAGATCTTCGGGCGGCGCGCCCGGACCAAGGAGGGTACGCTCCAGGTCGAACTCGCTCATCTGGCGTATCAGAAATCCCGGCTCGTCCGCTCCTGGACCCATCTCGAGCGGCAGCGCGGCGGTTTCGGCTTCCTCGGCGGCCCCGGCGAGACGCAGATCGAGACCGATCGCCGCCTCATCGAAGAGCGGATGGCGCGGATCGAGCGCGACCTCGAACACGTGAAGCAGACGCGCGCCACCAACCGCAAGACGCGCGTGGACGTGCCATTCCCGACCGTGGCGCTCGTCGGCTACACCAATGCCGGTAAATCGACGCTGTTCAATCGCCTGACCAAAGCGGCCGTCCTGGCAGACGACATGGTCTTCGCCACCCTCGACCCCACGCTGAGAGTGTTGAAGCTGCCGCATCGCGGCAAGGTCATCCTGTCCGACACGGTCGGGTTCATCTCGGATCTTCCGACCATGCTGGTGTCGGCCTTCCGGGCGACGCTGGAGGAGGTGGTCTCGGCCGATGTGATCCTCCACGTCCGCGACGTGGCTCACGAGGATACGGCCGCTCAGAGCGCCGACGTCTTGGCGATCCTGCACGATCTCGGCGTCGACGCGGAGGACCGTGAACGCGTCATCGAAGTGTGGAACAAGGCCGATCTGCTCGATGCCGACCGGCTCGCCGCTATCCACGATGCCGCCGGCCATAAGCGTGCCGAGGAGCGTCCTGCGATCGTGTCGGCGCTGACGGGGCAGGGGGTCGACGACCTGCTCGGGTCGATCGAGAGGCGTCTCGCCACGCATTCCACGTCGCTCTCCGTCGAACTCGATCCGAGCGACGGCGGCGGACTGAACTGGCTCTATGAGACGACCGAGATCCTGGCGCGGGAGGATGGATCGGATGGCCGGGTCCACCTCACCGTGCGTGTGGCACCGGAGCGGATCGAACGCGTGCAGAACCGCTTCCCGGGTGCAGAGCGCGTGACGCCGGAGTAGGGCGGTTCAGCCGACAGGCGGGAGACGTAGTGGCGGGTGAGATTTAGTCACCCACCTGCCCGGCACCTTCCTGTGCGGCGGCTTTCTTTCAGGCGCGCTCGGCCGCCTTGGCCTCGATCCAAAGCGCTTCCATCGTGTCGAGGTCGGCCTCGGCGAGGCTGGAGCCGCGGCGGGCCAGCGCGGCCTCGATGAATGCGAACCGGCGCTCGAATTTCCGGTTTGCGCCGTGGAGCGCTTTCTCCGGGTCGACGTGAGCGTGGCGCGCTAGGTTGGCGACGGCAAAGAGCAGATCGCCGATCTCGTCTGCCATGGCATCGGGATCGCCCAGCGCGGCCTCGATTTCGTCCGCCTCCTCGTGGATCTTCGCCAGCACGGCACGGGGGTCGTTCCAGTCGAAGCCGACCGTGCCGGCGAGTTTCTGCAACTTGATCGCGCGGGGCAGGGGAGCGAGGCCCCTGCCGACAGCGGACAGCAGCGCAGGCGATACGCCCTCCTCCGCCTTGCTCCCCTGCGAATCCCGGCCCCGCGCGGCTCGCTCGACCTTCTCTTCGGCCTTGATCCGACCCCAGGCGGCCTTGACCTCCTCGGGTGTGAGATCGCGGCGGCTGCCGAAGATGTGGGGATGACGCCGGACCAGTTTCGCCGTGATGGCTTCCACCACGCCACCGAAGTCGAAGGCGCCTTCCTCCTCGGCGATCCGCGCCTGGAAGACGACCTGCAGCAGCAGGTCGCCGAGTTCCTCACGCAGGTCCTCCCGGTCGCCACGCTCGACGGCGTCGGCGACCTCGTAGGCCTCTTCGATCGCGTAAGGGGCGACACTGGCGAAACTCTGCGCCAGATCCCAGGAGCAGCCCGTCTCGGGATCGCGGAGAGCGGCCATGATCTCGATAAGGCGTGCGATATCGCGGGACGGTGTCATGCAAGAAACCTGACCATGCAAAGACCCTGAACGTGACGATGCCCGCGGAGCATCTCCACGGGCATCGAAGCATCGACGATGTCGGACGCCGAACGGCTTTCGCCGTCGGCGCCGTCCTGATGTCAGTCGGCGGAAATCGACAGAGCCTCACGACCCTTTGGAGTATCGACGACGCGCATCGAGACAGGCTGGCCTTCGGCGAGATGCGAAAGACCGGCCGGGCCGAGGATGGAGATGTGGACGAAGATGTCCTTGCCACCGTCGTTGCTCGACACGAAGCCGAAGCCCTTGGTGTCGTCGAACCACTTCACCTTGCCGGAGACTTCGATGGCGGTGGAGGGATCCGGCGCACGGCGAACCGGGCGGGGGGTGTCGAAGGAGCGCTGCGGAGCGCGTTCGACGGCACCGGCCATATCGACCTCGATGACGCGGGTCACCTGAGCGCCCTTGGCGCCATTGCCGACCATGACCTTGAGCTTGGCGCCGGGAGGAACGGTCTCGTAACCGGCGGACTGGATGGCGCCGATGTGAAGGAAGGCATCGCCAGCGCCATTGGACAGTTCGACGAAGCCAAAGCCCTTGTCGGCCTTGAACCACTTCACGACGGCATCGACGGTCGGGCCAGCCGGGGGCGCAGCCATCATGTCACCGCCGCCACCAAAGCCGCTCGGTGCACCGCTGCCGAACGGGCGCGCGGCCGGACGGGACGGGCGGGACTCGTATGGGGAAGACGGCATATCGTCGTCGAAGCCCCGCTTCCTCGGTCCCCGGAAATCTCTACCTTTGCTCATGTCGCCAGCTCGTCTTTGCCTTCAACCTAACCGCCCGCACCGTGATCATGGCGACATCGTCGACCGGTAGGATCACGTCTCTTCCGCCCACAACGATTCGTGTTGCGGGCCCTCAGCGTACAACCGTGGTAGGGCGATGTCTTCACAATACCCGACCAAAGCAAACCCGCCTTGGCATGCACCTTAGTTCACCGGCACCGGTCGGCAACGCAATGGGCCGACGGTGCTCCGTTCCCCTTCGGGAGCTCATGACGATGTGGGAGGGGGACCATCAGAGCCCACATCTTGACAAGAGGCTAACGCATTTCCCCGACCTTCGCCACAGCTATTCGGGCGCGCTCTGGGAGGTTTTCACCACCAGTCAAGTCGCATGCATGAGGGGCTATTCTCAATGCAGCGTTGTCGATCCAAGGCAGGTCGCTCGCCGCGACGCGAGCGTCGAGCAAGGACTGTCCATCGGCTCGATCCGGCCCTCTAGGCCTAGACCGCCCAGCTAGCCTCAC
>JAYVMK010000443.1:0-2123 GCA_043758995.1 Lichenibacterium sp.
GCGTAGAAGGCGCCGTTGATGAGTCCCAGCGTCAGCTGGCCGAACAGCACCTGGGTGGGGATGCCGAGAAACGTATGCATGTCCGGCGCTCCGGCCGCCCGCTCACTTCACCAGCGGGCAATGATCCTCGGCGAGGGGGCGGAAGGCCTGATCGGCCGGAATCGTCTCCAGCAGCTTGTAATAATCGTATTTGTACTTCGACTCGGCGGGCGTTTTGACCTGATAGAGGTACATGTCGTGAGTGACGCGGCCGTCGATGCGCAACTGACCCTTGCCGAAGAGCGGATCCTCGGTCGGGATCTCGCGCATCTTGGCCATCACGGCCGCAGTCTCCTTGCCCTTCAGGGCGTCGACGGCCTTGAGGTAATGAAGCACGGAGGCGTAGACGCCGGCCTGATCCATGGTGGGCACCTTGCCGTCGTTCACCGCCTCGTAGCGCTTCGTCCAGGCCCGTGTGCCTTCGTCGTGGTCCCAGTAGAAGGCCGTGGTCAAGTTCAGCCCCTGCGCGACGGGAAGGCCGACCGCGTCCACATCCGTGATGAAGACGAGCAGGCCGGCGAGCTTCTGGCCTCCCGACACGATGCCGAACTCGGCCGCCTGTTTGATGGCGTTGTCGGTGTCGGAACCCGCATTGGCGAGCCCGACCACCTGGGCTCCCGAGCCTTGTGCCTGGAGCAGGAACGACGAGAAGTCGCTCGTCGGGAACGGCGCGTTGATCGACCCCACCACCGTGCCGCCCGCCGCCTTCACGAATTGCGACGCATCCGTCTGGAGCTGGTGACCGAAGGCATAGTCGGCGGTGATGAAGTACCAGCTCTTGCCGCCCTGCTTCAGCAGCGAGGTCGCGGTGCTCTTGGCCAGGGCGTAGGTGTCGTAGGTCCAGTGCACGGTGTTGGGCGAGCATTGCTCGCCCGTCAGAGCCGAGGTGCCGGCTCCCGAGTTCATGAAGATCTTGTTCTTCTCGCGCGTCACCTTGGCGACCGCGAGGGCGACGCCCGAATTCGGCACGTCGACGATCACGTCGACGCCGTCCTGGTCGAACCATTGGCGGGCGATGTTGGAGCCCGTATCGGGCTTGTTCTGATGATCGGCGGTCACGAAGGAGACATGGATCCCCTTCTTCTCGGCACCGAAGTCCTCCACCGCCATCTTGGCGGCATTGACCGAAGGCTCGCCCGAGATGTCGAGGTAGGGGCCCGAGCGGTCGTTCAGCACGCCAATCTTGACCGACACGTCGGCCGAGGCCGCAGATGCAGCACCGAGCAGCGCCGCGACCGCCGTGGCACCGATGAGGACCCGCTTCAGCATGTTTTCACTCCCGTAGTGGTGTCCGTCACACGCCGAGATAGGCGTGGAGCTTGTCGAGGTTCCGGTCGAGGTCGGCGTTGAGGAAGCTGTCGACGACGCGTCCCTGCTCGACCACGTAGTGCCGGTCCGCCAGCGTGGCGGCGAAACGGAAATTCTGTTCGACCAGAATGATGGTGTAGCCCTCGGCCTTGAGCCGCGAGATCGTGCGGCCGATCTGCTGCACGATGACCGGGGCGAGACCTTCCGTCGGCTCGTCGAGGAGCAACAGGTTGGCGCCCGAACGCAGGATGCGGGCGATGGCCAGCATCTGCTGCTCGCCGCCCGACATCTTGGTGCCGCCCGAGGAGAGCCGCTCCTTGAGGTTGGGGAAGAGTTCGAAGATCGTCTCGCGCGACATGCCGCCGGGCTTCACCACGGGCGGCAGCATCAGGTTTTCTTCGACCGACAGGGAGGCGAAGATGCCGCGCTCCTCCGGGCAATAGCCGATGCCGGCCCGCGCGATGGCGCGCGAGGGCAGCTTGATGGTTTCCTGCCCTTCGAAGCGGATAGAGCCATGGCGCTTGCCGATCACGCCCATGATGGAGCGCAATGCCGTGGTCTTGCCGGCGCCGTTGCGCCCAAGCAGCGTGACGACCTGGCCCTTCGGCACGTCGAAGCTCATGCCGTGCAGGACATGCGATTCGCCGTACCAGGCGTGGAGGTCGGCGACCGCGAGGCTCAGGCCGGCAGCGGCGGTGCTGCGAGCCGGGACTGCCAGCGCCTCAGGCATGTCCGACCCCGATATAGGCTTCCACCACGCGGGAGTCGCGCGACAC
>JAYVMK010000444.1:0-6371 GCA_043758995.1 Lichenibacterium sp.
CGCGTCCGTCCTCGGCCAGATCCTGGAAGCTGTCGACGTAGTCGTGGGTGCAGCCTGGCCCGCCGTGCACGACGACGACCGGCGCTCGCGCGGCGTCGAGATCGCCGGTGATGCGGTACCATGTCTCGAAACCGCGAAAGGGGGCTGCGCCTTCGGTGATAGGCATTGAAGCTTCGCATCCTGATCAAGGATCAGCCCGAACTCGGGCATCTCGACTTCGGACAGAAGCAACACCTGCACCAAACCGTCATCCTCTGCCGGCTCGAAAAGCCGTGTCGAAGGGCGAGGGCTCTAGGGTTCCACGGCGGTTGAGGTTCCTCCCCACGCTCGTCCTTCGACACGGCCGCTGCGCGGCCGGCTGAGGATGAGGGGATCGGAAGACCCGCGGGTCTGACCGGCTTCTTAGAACCCCGACGGCGCGCTGGTGAAGCTGCGCGGTGCGGCGCCGATCACCGTGGCAGAGCCGTTGGCGACCTGGAACACGGCCAAGCCGCGCTCGCTGGGTCCATCGGCCCGGAAGCGGAACAGGCCGTCAGCGCCGTTGAAGCCCGACGCGTTGGTGAGCGCGTCCGACGTGAAATGCGGCGACGATCCAGCATGGGCCAGGGCGGCGGCGACCGACACGGCGTCGTAGGACAGGGTCGACACCCGCACCGGATCCGACCCGTATTTGGCGCGATAACGCTGAGCGAAGCCGGTGAATCCGGCCGTCTCGGTGGCGGCATACCAGGCACCCCGAAGCGCCGGCAGCTTCAGCACGGCGGGCTCGCCCCACAGGTTCGAGCCGAGGATCTGCACCTTGGTGCTGTCGATCCCATTGGCCGTCAGGGCGGCCGCGACCGCGGGCATGTCGTCCGGCGTGTCGGGGATGATCAAAGCGTCGATGCGGGGCAGGGCGGAGGCCATGCGGGCCACGGCCTCGGTCGGCGCCGAAGGCTTGTAGCGCTCGATGGCTTCGACCCGCACGCCGAGGCGCGCAGCGGCGGACTGGATCTCGGCCAGAGCCACATTGCCGTAATCGCTGTCGGGCACGAGCGCACCGAAGCTACGCTTGCCGTGCTGGGCCGCATATTCGACCTCGCGATCGACATAGCCTTCGATCAGGAAGGACAAGAGATAGACGCCACGCGACGCCGACGCCGAGTCGGTCGAGAACCCGATGATGGGCTTGTCGGAAGCCTTGGCCACCTTGGCGGCCTCGCGCAGGTCGGCGGCCGTTACGGGACCCAGGATCAGTTCGACGCCATCCGCCACGGCCGACTGGGCGGCCTCACGGGCGCCGTCGGGGGTCGAGCGATCGTCCTTGACCAGGATCGTCAGGTCGTTGGTGCCGGCCTCGGTATAGGCGAGTTCGGCGGCGTTGCGCATGGAACGGCCGAGGTTCGACGCGCCGCCGTTCTGCGTCATCGGCAGGATCAGGGCCACCTTGACGGGACCCGTGCCGATGGCGCCGGTCTGGGTGGCGCTGGCGAGCGGCCGCGATTCCACCGGCGTCGTGGGGGCGGAAAGAGGAGGCACGGCGGCGACGCGGGGCCGATCGCCGCCGCTTCCGCCGAATTGGCCGCAGGCCGACAACAGGGATGCCAGGACGAGGGCCGTCGCGGAAGCCCTGATGGTGCGTGCCGATCCCAAACCGCATCTCCCACTGGACGCGCAGGCCGGATGGCGAGAGAGCGTCGAGGCTTGAACTTTAACAGCTTCGAAGGCGTGAGGCCACCGGGAGATCCCGCGGCTTGCCTCCGAGGCAACCCCGCGCCACACAGGGGCATGGATCCGCAGAACCACGACCCTTCGCCCGGAGCCCCCGCCGAACGACGACGGGACCGGAGCTTCACGGCTCTCGGAACGCGCGTACCGGCGGCGACGCCCATGCCCGGCCTCAACGTCGTGGCGACGCCGATCGGCAACCTCGGCGACATCAGCCTGCGGGCGCTGAACGTCTTGGCGGGAGCCGACGTGGTGCTGGCCGAGGACACCCGCGTGTCGCGTGTGCTGCTGCAGCACTATGGGATCGACACGCCGCTGGTGCCCTATCACGAGCATAATGCGGCGACGATGCGGCCGCAGATCCTGGCCCGGCTCGCCGCGGGCCAGTCGCTGGCGCTGATCTCCGATGCCGGAACGCCGCTCGTCTCCGACCCCGGGTACAAATTGGTGCTCGACGCGGTCGAGGCGCAGGCGCCCCTGACCGCGATCCCGGGAGCCTCGGCCGTGATGGCGGCGCTGGTGCTCGGCGGTCTGCCGACGGATCGGTTCTTCTTCGAGGGCTTTCTGCCCGAAAAACGCGGCGCGCGGCGCACCCGCCTCGCCGACCTCGCCGCCGTGCCGGGCACGCTGGTGTTCTTCGAATCGGCCCGCCGCCTTGCCGAGTGTCTCGCCGATATCGCGGCGGTGCTGGGCGCCCGGCCGAGCGCCGTGGCGCGTGAACTGACCAAGAAGTTCGAGGAGGTGCGCCGTGGCACGGCCGCAGAGCTCGCGGCCCACTACGAGGCCGAAGGCGCGCCGCGCGGCGAATGCGTTGTGCTGGTGGCGCGGCCCGAGGCCGGGCAGGCGACGGGGCCCGAAGATCTCGATGCGCTTTTGTCGGCGGCGCTCGACAAGCTGTCGGTGAAGGACGCCGCCGCGGTCGTGTCGGGCGAGACGGGTCTGCCGCGCCGCGAGGTCTACGGCCGCGCCGTGGCGCTGGCCGCCGCACGCCGCGATGGGCCGTGAAGCCGAAGCGCGGAATCGGCGAGCGACGCCGCGCCGGCCGGGCGGGCCGCCGGGCCGAATGGCTGGCTGCGGCGCTGCTGACGCTCAAGGGCTACCGGATTCTCGCGCGCGGGTTCTCGGTCTCGGGCGGAGAGATCGACATCGTGGCGCGGCGGGGCGCCACCATCGCCTTCGTCGAGGTCAAGGCGCGGCTCGATCTCGAGACGGCGCTCGCCGCCATCGATCCGACCAAGCGCCGCCGCGTGGTCCGTGCCGCTACGGTCTGGCTGTCGCGCAATCCCTGGGCGGTCTCCTCCACCTTTCGCGGCGATGCCGTTCTGGTCGTGCCGCGGTGCTGGCCGCGTCACCTCGCCGACGCTTTCCCGGTGCGGATCGGCTGAGGGTCGTCGTCAGGCGACGAGGCGCGTCCCGACGATCAGCAGCGTGACCGCCATGATGGGGCGCAGCACCCGATCGGGAATGCGGGGCGCGAAGTGGCTGCCGAGCGCGATGCCGGGCAGCGAGCCGATGAGGAGCGAGCCCAGAAGCGGCCAGTTGACTGCGCCCACGTACCAATGGCCGGCTCCGGCCACCAGCGTCAGCGGCACCGCATGGGCGATGTCGGAGCCGACGATCCGCACGGTCGGCATACGGGGATAGAGGATCAGAAGAACCGTCACGCCGATCGCGCCGGCGCCGACCGAAGTCAGCGACACCATCACGCCGAGAAACAGCCCCAGCGCCATCGTGAGAAGGACGGCCTGTCGCTCCGTCCATGTGTCGCTGAACCGGGCCACGCTGGCCTGCAGCCAGGGACGAGCCATCAGGGCTGCCGCGGTCAGGATCAGGGCGATGCCCAGAACGGTATTGATGGCAGCACCGACGCGGGCGCTGCTCGTATCGATGGTGGCGAGCGCCAACAATGTTGCGGCCGTGCCCGGCAGGCTTCCGGCCGCGAGACGCCCGACGATACGCCAATCCACCGTGCGGTTCAGCCCGTGGACCAGCGTGCCGCTGCTCTTCGTCAATCCGGCATAGAGCAGGTCGGTGCCGACCGCGGTGGCCGGGTGGAAGCCGAACAACAGGACCAGCAGGGGCGTCATCAGCGAGCCGCCGCCGACCCCCGTGAAGCCGACCAGCAGGCCCACGGCGAAACCGGATGCCGAATAGAGCCAGTTGATCGAATGGATCCAGGTCATGCGCGAACTCGCGTTGCACCAGTCGCCGCGGCGAACCGGGACCGACTGGCCGATGGCACCGGTGCGCCTCTGCCTTAATATCGATCGACCGTGTAGATGAACCGCGGTGGGATCGCAAGACGGGCCTGCCCGAACCAGAGCAGGACCGCGGACATTGAATGGAGGTCTCTCACGGTCCGGAGCCGTTGCCTATGCCGATCTCGGAAACCCGCGTCGCGACGGCTCACGGCAGCCCTTACCTTCAGCAACTCTGCAAACACTGGTCCCACAAGTTCACCGTGGATTTCACGGGCGAGCGCGGCATGATCGATTTCGGCGAGGGACGCTCCTGCGCTCTGATGGCCGATGCCGAGATGCTGACCCTGCGCGCCACGGTGCCGGAGGAAGGCGACGTCGAGCGGTTCGAAGGCGTCATCGCCGAGCATCTCAAGCGCTTCGCCTTCCGCGAGGAGCTCTCGATCGTCTGGACCCGTCTCGGGGACTGACCCTTCCACAAGAGGCGATCCCATGTCCGACACGCCTTCGGTTCTGGTCTTCGACGTCAACGAGACGCTGCTCGACATCGAGACGCTGAGACCCCTGTTCCTGCGTCTCTTCGGCGATGGCGACGTGTTGCGCGACTGGTTCGCGCAGGTCCTGCTCTATTCCCAGTCGGCGACTCTCGCCGGGGTCTATCGTCCTCTCGGCGCGATCGGGGCCGGCGTGTTGCAGATGATCGGCGAGACCCGCCGTATCGGCATCGACGAGGCCGACACGGCCGAGCTGAAGGCTCGCCTTCTCGCCATGCCGGCCCATCCCGACGTGCTGCCCGGCCTCGAGCGTCTGCGGAACGCGGGGTTCAGGCTCGTGACGCTGACCAATTCCGCACCGGATCCGCAGGTGAATACGATCGAGCGCTCGGGGATCGGCCGCCTCGTCGAGCATCAGTTCAGCGTGGATCCGTTGCGCAAATTCAAGCCGGCACCGGAGGTCTACCGGCATGTCTCCGAGACGCTGGCCCTGCCGCCCGAAGCCTTCTGCATGGTGGCGGCCCACCATTGGGACGTTTTCGGCGCCCAGGTCCTCGGCTGGACCGGTGCCCTCGTGACCCGACCCGGCCAGGCGGCGGTCCCCGGCCTGCCCGAACCCGACCTCGTCGCGCCCGACATCGACCAACTCGCCGACATCGTCATCCGGCGCTGGCGCTGAGACCTCAGCGTCGCCGCTTGGCGGTCAGTTCGATCTCGATTCTCATGCGCGGGTCGGCGAGGCCGGCGACCATCATGGTGGCCGCCGGAAGGGCGGCGCCGAACCGCCCTCGCAGCGCCGGCCAGCAGGGTTCGAAGTCTTCGGCCCGGGGCAGGATGTAGCGGGCCCTCACGGCATCGGCGAAGCTGAAACCGGCCTCGGCTAGCGCCGCTCCGATGTTGTCGAGCGTCTTCCCGCACTGGGCGACGACGTCGTCGGCGATGGTGCCCGTCGCATAGTCGAAGCCCGTGGTGCCCGACACGAAGATCCAGTCTCCGTCGACCACGGCGCGGCTGTAGCCGATCTCCGCTTCGAAGCGCGATCCCGATGTGATGAAACGCCGATCGGTCATGGGGCTACTCTTTACAATCGCTCCGGCATTTCACATTGGCCGAAGAGATCTGACAAGAGACGCTTCGATTGCCCCGTCGCAAGTGTTCAGACTGGGGCTACGCGTGCACACATCTGTTCGGGGAACCGCCCGCGCGTCTCCCCTCTCCACAAGGGAGAGGGGAGATGGCCGGCGTCGAACGAACCAACTCTGTGAACTTGTAGGGACACGGCTCCTCGCCGGAGGTGCGCCGCTACCTGACCCTTCGCCCAAAGCCGCACAGCCCCGGCGCTCACATCGTCAATGAAAGCTGAAGCAACGAACCGGTCACTTTAAGCCTTGTGGGCAGCTTAACCTTGCCAAATTTTGACTATTCCGTGTTCATCTTCCGGCAATTGCCGGCCGTCACTGTCGCGATAACAGAAGGACGGACCACATGTTCGACAGCACAACCGAAGCGAAAGCAGCAACGCTGACCGTCGTATCTTCGTCCGCAGGCCTGTCGCGCCAGGATGTGGAGTCACTGCACCGGCATCTCTTCGCCGACGGCTCCCTCGACCGCGGCGAGGCCGAGGCGCTGTTCGACCTCGAGCGGAGCGCACTCAGCCGCTGCGACGCCTGGACGAGCTTCTTCATCCAGGCCGTTACCGATCATGTCGTCTGGGGCGAGCGTCCGACCGGCCGTCTCGACGAGGCCCAGGCGGATTGGCTGATCGCCCAGGCGGACCTGACGCGCACGCCGACGGCCTTCGCCATCTTGGTCAACGTCATCGACGAGGCCCACACGATCCCAAACTGGTTCGCCGGAGCCGTGCGGGCACGGGCGGTGGCGGGTTGGCCCGGCCTGTCCTGCGGCGAGGACGCGTTCTCGCGCTCTCTCGCTCACGCCGCCTGATCTGGGAGCGAGGGCCGGCCGAACTCTA
>JAYVMK010000445.1:0-7721 GCA_043758995.1 Lichenibacterium sp.
GATGCCAGGCTGTCTGCGGCCGCCGCTGGGTAGACCAGGACCAGCGCCGCGAGCGCGGCCACGACCAGGCCGGCAATCAGCAGTCCGAGCCTCATGAGCTCTTCGACCCAGGGGGAGGAAAGATGCACTCCCGTCGCCGTTCAACCAGTGGAAGGTTCATACGACGGTACTTACCGCTGTAACGAAGAAGACCCTGCATCAGGTCGCGTCCGGTACTGACAGGCGGCTCGCGTCGACAAAAGCAGCGAATCTAGCGGAATGAGCAGCAGCCGGCTTGTCGGAACGCATATGCGCCAAGTCGGCCAAGCTGCTCTCAGGTTTGGCGACTCCGGAAGGGCTCGAACCTTCGACCTGCCGCTTAGAAGGCGGCTGCTCTATCCAACTGAGCTACGGAGTCTTGCACCGGCCGCTCGAGGCGGATCGGTGGATCAGTGGGTCCAGGGCGTCAGGCGAGACGATTTGAAGTTGTCGGAGTAGGACAGGCCACGGCGCTCCCGCTCGGGAGGGCTGTCCTCGACGTCGTAGGCGATCCCGCGCTTTTCCGCGAAGGCCACCGCTTCTTCGCGCGTGTCGAACGGCACCTTCACCTGCGCTTCGGTCTCGGACGACCCCGTCCATCCCATCAGCGGCTCGATCTCGAGCGCTTCGGTGCGCTCGTATTCCAGCACCCAAGTCTTCGTGCGCGCATGGCCCGATTGAGTGGCGCCGCGAGACGGTCGGTAAATGCGCGCGATGGTCAAACTTCACCTCGACTGGCGGGGCCTCGCGCCGGAGCCCGGCGCGCGATCCAGACTGGAAGAACGTTGGTCGGGGCGGCAGGATTCGAACCTGCGACCCTCTGCTCCCAAAGCAGATGCGCTACCAGACTGCGCTACACCCCGATCGACAGGCGATCCCCAACACCGCAGCGCTAACACGGGGGCTGCGGAGCGGCAAGGTCAGGGCGTGAACATGGGGTCGACGACATGGTCGCCAGCCTTGACGCCGATCCGCGACGCCACGCCTCCGTTGAGCTCCAGAACGCCCAGAACGTCGCCGCCCGACGGGATGATGGCTTCTGACAAAGGCTGCGCGTTCTGCTTCACCGACACGACGCGCCCGTCCGCCGCAATGAACACCATATCGAGCGTCAGATAGGTGTTCTTCATCCACATCGACACGGGCTGGGGCGAGCCGAAGTCGAACAGCATTCCGTGCTCCGCCGGCATCGTCTTGCGGAACATCAACCCGCGTTCGAGTTCGTCATGGCTGCGCATCACCTCCACCGTGAAGTGATGCGCGCCGTTGGCGGTCTGGATCGTGAGATCGTCGGTCGCCGGGGAGGCGCTTTGGGCGGCAGCGAGTGGCGCCAGCGCGAAAGTCAAAACCAGCGTCGCAGCAGCCGATAGGCTTCGCGCGACGGGACGTCTGGCGGGCAACGCATTGAACATTGGGGCGATCCATGGCGAGCCTACCCGCTCGGTCGAGACGCATCCCGAGGCGGTCGCCTGCGGGCGACAGCTCAATGCGACGAGGGCGAGGTTGTTTCAAGCGGCCGGACTTCGGCTGCCATCAGGCCCTTGGGACCATCGCCGAAGCGCACCAGCACGCTGTCGCCGGGTTTCAATTCGGCCATGCCGAAGCGTCGCATGATCTCGATATGGACGAAGATGTCCTCGGTCCCCTCACCGCGCGACACGAAGCCGAAGCCTCTGACGCGGTTGAACCATTTCACGACCGCGATTTCGAAGCCGCCCGTCGGCACGACCTGGACATGCGTCTTGGCCGGCGGTGTCTGCGACGGGTGGATGGCCGTCGAGAGATCGAGAGACAGCACCCGGAAGACCTGAAGGCCTTTGGCGCGCTTCAACACTTCGCAGACGATCCGGGCCCCCTCACGCGCGGCCTGGAAACCATCGCGCCGCAATGTCGTCACGTGGATGAGGACGTCCGGCAGGCCGTTGTCCGGCACGATGAAGCCATAGCCTTTGGAGACGTCGAACCATTTGATCTCACCCGCCAGTTCGACGAGGTCCAAAGGTGCGTCGGCGGCATCACCGAGGTCGATCTGCAGGTCTGGGGACTGATCTTTGCTGCTCAACGCGACCACCCTGTCCGGAAGCGCCGCCGCTCCGACCCGACATGTCGAAGATCCCTCGGTGCCGCCGCGAATCGAAGCCGAGACGCGGTCACGAGACCTTAGCATCGGGTGAATCCCGCAAAAGGCGAAATTGCGTCCGCCCGGGCAAGAATGTGATGGCTGTGTTGCCGCAGCGGCGCATCGGGGCGCGGCACGCCTCACAGCGGGTCGAGCACGTCTCCGATATCGGCCAGCACGACGAGGTCGGCGACCGCATCGAACGGCGTCGGTTCGCGATTCACGACGACCGTCTTGGCGCCGTTACGCTGCGCCATCTCTGGGAAGCGAGCGGCGGGGCGCACCACCAGACTCGAGCCGAGCACCACGAAGAGATCGCAGGCCAGCGCGGCTTCAGCGGCGCGCCGCAAGTCTCCCTCGTCGAGCGGCTGGCCGAAGGCGACGCTGGCCGATTTGACGATGCCGCCGCAGCCGCATTCCGGGAGAGTGCCCTCGGCTTCGAAGCGGGCGCGGATCGGGGCGAGCTCGTGGCGTTTGCCGCAACCCAGGCACCGCGCGAAGGTGCCGTTGCCGTGGAGTTCGACGATGCGGTCGCCGGGCCCGGCCGCGGCAGCGTGCAAACCATCGATATTCTGCGTGACGACGCTGTGGACGAGCCCGGCCGCAGCCCAGCGCGCGATGGCGCGGTGGCCCCGCCCCGGTCGCGATCCGGCATAGAGATCGTCCATGACGAACTTGCGCCGCCAGGCCTCACGCCGCAGCATCGGGTCGGCGAGATAGTCCTTGAAGCCGATCGGCGCGTTCTGCCGCCAGGGGCTATCGGCCGACCTGAAGTCCGGCACCCCGCATTCGGTGGAGATGCCGGCGCCGGTGAAGACCGTGACGGTTGTGACGGTGCCGAGAAGGCGGGCGAGCGCCGCGCTGCCTTGGGTGGCGGAGGTAAGGGCCGTCAAGCCGTCTGTTTCAGCGGCACGACGTTGTGAAGGCGCGTGTCGGCCGCGTCGAAGAACTTCTTGATGCCGCGAGCCGCTTGACGGATGCGCTGCTCGTTCTCGACCAGCGCCAGCCGGACGTGATCGTCGCCGTGCTCGCCGAAGCCGATGCCCGGCGCCACTGCGACATCGGCCCGCTCGATGAGGAGCTTGGAAAATTCCAGGCTGCCGAGGTGACGGAACCGCTCCGGGATCGGAACCCAGGCGAACATCGAAGCGGCGGGAGCCGGAACGGCCCAGCCAGAGGCCGCGAAGCTTTCCACCATGACGTCGCGCCGGGCTTTGTAGATGGCCCGCATCTCGACGATGCAGTCCTCCGGGCCGTTCAAAGCTGCCGCGGCGGCGACCTGGATGGGCGTGTAGGCGCCATAGTCGAGGTAGCTCTTCACGCGCGTCAGCGCCGCGAGAAGCCGCTCGTTGCCGACCGCGAAGCCCATCCGCCAGCCCGGCATGGAGAAGGTCTTCGACATGGAGGTGAACTCCACACAGACGTCCATGGCGCCGGGGATCTGCAGCACAGACGGGGGCGGCTCGCCTTCGAAATAGACTTCGGAATAGGCGAGGTCCGACAGAATGAAGATCTCATGCTTCTTCGCGAAGGCGACGAGGTCACGATAGAAGTCGAGCGACGCGATCATGGCCGTCGGATTCGACGGATAGCAGACCACTACGGCCAGCGGCTTCGGGATGGAATGGACGACGGCCCGCTCCAGTGCCGTGAAATAGTCGGGCGTCGGCTCGGCCGGCACCGAGCGGATCACCCCTCCGGCCATGAGGAAGCCGAACGCATGGATCGGATAAGAGGGGTTGGGCACGAGAACGACGTCGCCCGGTCCCGTGATGGCCTGCGCCATATTGGCGAAGCCTTCCTTCGAGCCCAGCGTCGCCACGACCTGGCGGTCCGGATCGAGCTTCACGCCGAAGCGGCGACCGTAATAGCTTGCCTGAGCGCGGCGCAGGCCCGCGATGCCCTTCGACGAGGAATAACGGTCGACCCGTGGCTTGGTGGCGGTCTCGACGAGCTTGTCGACGACGTGTTTGGGGGCCGGCAGATCCGGATTACCCATGCCGAGGTCGATGATGTCGGCACCGGCGTTGCGAGCTGCGGCCTTCAGGCGATTGACCTGCTCGAAGACGTAAGGCGGCAGGCGGCGGACGCGGTGGAAGTCGGACATCGGACAGACGGTCCTCGGCAGGAAGCTGGCTCGCTTCGAAGGCAGCCAGTCTATGTCACATTGCTGTCTTTTGGTGAATCAATCCTGACCGGCCGAAGCCGGCTGGGCCTTGCCGGGCTTCTTCGCTTTCGCGACCTGCAGCGGCTTCGGAGCATTGGGATTGAGCTGACGCGCTGCGGCCGCATCGAGTGCGTCCTGCTTGGCCTTGATCTCGGGGGCCGTCTTGACGGCGAGCGGGCTGACCTTGTGCGGCACGGCCGGCGGCAGGAAGCTCAGTCCTTCGGGATCGGGCCTCGTCTTTTCGACGAAAGCCGGCGCGGAGCCAGCCGGAGTGCTCTTGAGGTTCAGCGTCTCCAGCGCCGAGTCCCACAGGCTGTCGGCGGCCTGCACCGGAACCGTCGAAGTCGCGAGCGCGACCACCAGGGCGAAGCGGGCCAAGTGCCGGGAACCCAGGTTGCGAGCGGGCTCTTTCCCAATCATATATCGTCTCCCGCGTCGCCTGCGACGGGCGTGGGACCCTTCAGGTCCCTCACGCGATCGCTAGCGGGATATTATGTCGGGACCGGGACGGCAAGCCGGTCATGATTGGCAGGCCAGCCCCGCCAAGGCGGTCCGGAGTGACGGCCCAAAGGGAGAGCGCCATGAAGGACCAGCGTCCATCCCGACGGAAGGGCCGCGCCGAACCGAAACCGCTGGACAGTCCCGCGTCCGCTCCCGTTGCGAAGACGCGTCGGGCATCAGACACCGAGGCAAAAACGGCCACGGCGCCTGGCATCGAGCGTTCTGCGCAGCCTGCAACCGAGCCAACCGCTCGACCGGATCCTCGAGGCCCTGCACCGGACGCTACACGGCAAGACTCGCGGGAGGCGCCGGGACCGAGTTCCGGCCTCGTCGACTTCGACAAGTTGTCGCGCAACATGGGCCGTCTGGTCGAAGAGAGCCAAAAGGTGGCGGCCGCCTATCTCGAGCCCCGCTCGCGTCTCGAGGGGCCGCCCAAGGGCGCCGAGGAAGCCAAGGATATGGTGCAGACCCTAGGCCAAGTGGCGGCCCAGTGGTTTACCGACCCGGCCAAGATGATGGTGGCGCAAGCCGCGCTGTCGCGCCAGATGGTCGACCTCTGGGCCGGCACGCTGCGCCGCTCGGCCGGAGAAGCCGATCCGGACCCACGACCCGAGCCAGCCACCGACAAGCGCTTCGCCGCTCCCGAATGGCGCGAGTTGCCGGCCTTCGACTTCATCCGGCAGGCCTATACGATCACCTCCGACTGGGCCAACGGGCTCGTGGACGAGTCCGAACTCGACGAGGAGACGCGCGGCAAGGCGCGCTTCTACCTGCGCCAACTGACCGGCGCGCTCTCGCCCTCGAACTTCCTCGCCACCAACCCGGAACTGCTCAAACACACCTTCGTGGAGAGCGGCGAGAACCTCGTGCGGGGCATGAAGATGCTCGCCGAGGACATCGCTGCCGGCAAAGGCGAGCTGAAGATCCGGCAGAGCGACAATTCGGTCCACAAGCTCGGCGTCAACATGGCGATGACGCCCGGCAAGGTGGTCTTCCGCAACGAGCTGATGGAGCTCCTCCAATATGCTCCGGCCACCGAGGAGGTGTTCCGGCGGCCGCTGCTGATCGTGCCGCCCTGGATCAACAAGTTCTACGTGCTCGACCTCAACCCGGCGAAGAGCTTCGTCAAATGGGCCGTCGACCAGGGACTGACAGTGTTCGTCATCTCCTGGGTCAATCCGGACGAGCGTCACGCCGACAAGGATTTCGAGAGCTACATGCGCGAAGGCATCTTCGCGGCGCTGGACGCGATCGAAGCTTCGACGACGGAGCGCGAAGTCACCACCATCGGTTATTGTGTGGGCGGAACGCTGCTCGCCGTGACTCTCGCCTATATGGCGCTCAAGGGCGACACGCGCGTCTCCTCGGCCACGTTCTTCACGGCGCAGACGGACTTCCGCAACGCCGGCGACCTCAAGGTCTTTGCCAACGAAGATCAGATCGCCGCCCTGGAGGCCGAGATGAGCGAGCAGGGTTATCTTCAAGGCTCGAAGATGGCCAATGCCTTCAACATGCTCCGGCCGAACGACCTCATCTGGAGCTATGTGGTCAACAACTACCTCAAGGGGCAGTCGCCGACGGCATTCGATCTTCTGACCTGGAACTCCGATTCCACCCGGATGCCCGCGGCCAACCACTCCTTCTACCTGCGCAACTGCTACCTTGGGAACAAGTTGACCAAGGGTGAAATGGTGATTGCAGGGGAGAGGCTGGATCTCGGTCGGGTGACCATCCCGGTCTATAATCTGGCCACCAAAGAGGACCACATCGCCCCGGCGAAATCGGTCTTCGTCGGCGCCAAGTTCTTCGGCGGCCCGATGCGCTACGTCCTGGCCGGCTCGGGCCATATCGCAGGCGTGGTGAACCCGCCCTACAAGCCGAAGTATCAGTATTGGTCGGGCCCCGAGGTCGGCGACAGCTACGAGGGCTGGCTCGCGGCCGCGACAGAGACGGCCGGCAGCTGGTGGCCGGACTGGATCTCCTGGGTCGCCGCCCAGGCACCCGACAAGGTCGCCGCGCGTGAGCCCGGCGGCGGCGTGTTGCAGCCACTTTGCGACGCGCCGGGGGAGTATGTGCGGGTGAAGAGCTAGGATCCGCCTTCTAATCTGGAGACCCGGTTCTCGCCGCGGTGCGGGTGCCCGTAACCGTCGGGATTGCGTCAGCCATGACGTCTCGGATCGCCAAGACGGCCGCGCTCGACCCTGCGTGACAGGAACTTCGACTGCCCCGCCGCGTACGCCTTCCAACGGAAGCACGGCAGGAGGTCGTCATGAAAGCACTTACGTGGCAAGGCAAAGGCGATATTCGCTGCGAGACCGTCCCGGATCCTAAGATCGAGCACGGGCGCGACGTCATCATCAAGGTTACGGCTTGCGCCATCTGCGGGTCGGATCTTCACCTGATGGGCGGTTTCATGCCAACCATGGAATGCGGCGACGTCCTGGGTCATGAGACCATGGGCGAGGTGATCGAAGTCGGTCGCGACAACGCGAAGCTGAAGGTGGGCGACCGGATCGTCGTGCCTTTCACGATCTGCTGCGGCGAGTGCCGTCAGTGCAAGTGGGGCAATTGGAGCTGCTGCGAGCGCACCAATCCCAACGGCAAGATGCAAGCCGAGACGTTCGGCTATCCGCTGGCCGGCCTGTTCGGCTTCTCCCACATCACGGGCGGCTTCGCCGGAGGGCAGGCCGAGTACCTGCGCGTTCCTTATGCGGATGTCGGCCCCATCGTCGTCCCGGAGGGATTGACCGACGAACAGGTGCTGTTCCTCAGCGACATCTTCCCGACCGCCTATCAGGCGGCCGAGCATTGCGACATCGGTCCTGAGGACACGGTCGCGGTCTGGGGCTGCGGCCCGGTCGGCGTGCTGGCCGTCAAGTCGTGCTTCCTCCTGGGCGCCAAGCGGGTCATCGCCAT
>JAYVMK010000446.1:0-13001 GCA_043758995.1 Lichenibacterium sp.
GGTGCCGAGGCCCTGCGGGCCGCCCGGCTTGCCCCAGTCGTGTTCGGCCCCAAGGATGGACTGTCGCTGATCAGCGCAGGGGCTGTGTCGATCGGGCAAGGTGCGCTGGTGGTGGCCGATGCGCGCCGCTTGGCCGTGCGCCAGCTCGAAGCCGCCGCCCTGACGTTCGAGGGGCTCGGCGCCAATCTGACGGTGCTCGACCCCCGCATCCAGGACGCCCGCCCGGCACCGGGACAACGGGAGGCAGCGACAGCGCTCCGCGGCCTGCTCGACGGCAGCGCGCTCTACCGAGCCGCCGTGCCGCTCCAGGACCCGTTGAGCCTCCGCTGCATCGCGCCGATCCACGGCGCGTTGACCAGCGCCGTCGAGGCGGCGGCCGCGATGGTCGAACTCGAACTCGCTTCCGCGGCCGACAATCCGGTCGTCGTGACGGAAGACGGCTTCGTAGCCTCGACAGGCAATTTCCACGCCCCCGGGCTCGCGCTGGCCTTCGAGACGCTCGGCCTCGCCATCGGTCAGGCTTCGGCGGCTTCGGCGGCTCGCTTCACACAATTGACGGGACCTGGACGCAACGGCCTGCCGCGCAACCTGTCGCGCCGCGGCGGGACCTCGGCGGGCTTCGTGTCGCTGCAGAAGACCGCGGCGGCGCTCCTCGCCGGCATTCGCCACGCCGCCCAACCGGTGGTGCTCGACATCCTGCCGGTGTCGGAAGGCATCGAGGACCATGCCACCCAGGCGCCGCTGGCGGTCGCCAAATGCGGCACGATCATCGATCTCTGGCGTCGCATCGTCGCCCTCGAAGCCATGGCGGCTGCCGAAGCCGTCGACTGCCGGGGCGGCCAGACCCTGGGCACAGGGACGGCGATATTCCATGCGGAGGTTCGCCGCGTCGTCGAACCTCTCGATGCGGACCGCCCGCTCGGCGCCGAGGCCGAGCGGCTGTCGGAGCTGTTGCGCGGTCTTTGAGATCCCGCGCCTGCGTGACTTTGAACCGGTCCACCGGCCTTCTTCGCTGCGCTGGCGGGTACAAAGAGGTTCGGATTCGGGTCTCGCGATACGCAAGGCGTCGGCCGAGCCAGAACCCGCGCTGACCCGCTGGCTCGGCTTCGGAACTGCGTGAGCACGGCCCTGGGCCGTCATGAGGACGGCGAGAAGCTGGTCGAAATCGCTAGCCGCGGCGACAGTTTGTTAATCTCGAACTATCTCCTCGTTGTGCGACAAAATATCCTTTTGAGAGGAGCTATATTGGCTAAGCGGACGCTCGATGTCCTTCAATTCGATCTGTTTTCGAGCTTTGCGGACGGCAAAACCTCACGGTAAACAAATCGCTGTTTATGAGCGAAGTCTGACTATGCATGGCGCAAGCTGGAGTAAACTTGTCCGGAATAGATCAACTCCGAGCGGCGACCGGAGTGAGCGATGCTGAAGGTTTTGAACTGCGTCGCGTATGAGCATGACCTCCGGCTTGTGGCCTTGTCGGCCGTCGTTTGCATTCTCGGCTCTCTCACCACGACGACACTGCTGGCGAGGGCAGGACACGCGCGGGATGGGCACGGACGCCCCTGGCTGCTGTGTGCCGCTGCGATCTTCGGCTGCAGCATCTGGTCGCTGCACTTCGTCTCCATGCTGGCCTTCATGCCCGGTCAGAAGATGTCCTATGACATCGAACTGACGGCGTTGTCGGTCGTCGTCGCCTCGGGAGGCACCTTCGCGGCGCTGCTCGCCTGGACATCACCGATCTCCCGACCCGCATCGGTCACCGCCGGCGGCCTCCTGCTCGGCGTCGCCATATCGGGGATGCACTACGTCGGCGTCGCCGCCATGACGTTCTCTGGATTTCTGATATTCAACAGACCGTACATCGTGGCGTCGATCGCGGTGAGCATCGTCTTCTCGGTCCTCGCCTTGGCGCGCGCTCAAGACCTCCGAACCGTAGGACGTCGGTTCGAGGTCGGTGCCTGGCTGGTCTTGGCGATTTGCGGCCTGCATTTCATCGGCATGACGGCCATTACCCTGGCACCAGGCGTGGTCATGTCGTCGGACGGGGTGGTCCTCGGTACGAGCACGCTCGCCATTGCGGTCGCGGGCGTCAGCTTGATGATTCTGATCGCCAGCCTGGCTGCCGTCATGCTCGAGCAGCACATGTCGCAGATCGTCCTCAAGGACCTCAGTCGCATGCGCCTGTTGAACAATCTGGCTAATGAGGTGATTCTCATTCAGCGCGACGGTCTCGTGCGCGAGGTGAACAGTGCCGGTGAGCGCCTGTTCAAGGCGCGGGCCGATGACATCGTCGGCAGTTCCCTGCGAACCCTCTTCGCCGACGACAGCGTGCCGGTTCTCGTCCGACGCGAAAGGTGCAGCCCACTCCTGCGACGCCCGGAGGAGATGGAAATCAGGGCGGCTGACGGAACCTATGTCAAGGTCGAGGTCTCCTGCCAGCCGATCGACTACATCGGTAAACCCGCGACGGCGATCGCGCTGCGCGACCTGACCGACAACACGCGCGACGAGGCCCGAACCCGTCACCTCGCGCGCCACGATTCCCTGACCAACCTACCCAATCGCTACAATCTGCAGGAACGGCTGGAAGTGGCGCTCGATATCGCGGCGCAGCGCGGGGCTACGCTCGCGCTGGTGAACATCGACCTGGACCGTTTCAAGCCGGTCAACGATCTGTTCGGCCACGCCGTCGGTGACGCCCTCCTGGTCCAGGTGTCGAAGCGGATCCTCGCCGAAATCCGGCCGACCGACACATTGGCGAGGGTCGGGGGCGACGAGTTCGTGATGGTTCTGACGAGCCAGCCTCAGCCCGACACGGCTTCGATGATTTGCACCCGCGTTATCGACGCGTTGCGGAAACCCTTTCAGATCGAGGGACACCAGATCGAGATCGGGGCGTCCATGGGGATTGCCCTCTATCCAGACGACGGGCGCAGTGGCGACGTGCTGATGCGCGCCGCCGACGCCGCCATGTACCGGGTCAAGGAGGAGGGCCGCGGGGCGCTGCGCTTCTACGAAGCTTCGATGAACGACCATCTCCAGGCGAGGCTTCAACTCAAGCGGGAACTGGCCAAAGCGGTCGAGGCCGACGATCTGGTTCTCCATTACCAGCCGATCGTGAACGGCGTGACGGGAGAGGTGGAAACCTTCGAAGCCCTTCTTCGGTGGGACCATCCCCAACACGGCATGATCTCCCCGGCCGACTTCGTTCCGCTTGCCGAGGAGTCGGGTCTCATCGACGCGATCGGTCGCTGGGTGATCGACACGACGATCCGCGAAGCCGCCAGCTGGCCGCATCCCTGGCCGGTCGCCATCAACGTTTCCCCTCGGCAGTTCCGCTTCACGGATGTCTGCGCCATCTTGGGAAGAGCCCTGGCGACCCACAAGCTCGACCCTTCGCGCGTCGTAGTCGAGGTGACCGAGGGGATCCTGATCGACGACGCCGAAAAGGCCGTCGTCATTCTCAACCGGCTGCGCGGGATGGGGATCTGTATCGCCCTCGATGACTTCGGCACCGGCTATTCGAGCCTCAGCTATCTCCAGCTCTTCAAGTTCGACAAGTTCAAGATCGACAAATCCTTCGTGGCGAAGCTTCGCCATAACGGGGACGCGCTGACGATCATCTGGGCGGTCATCAACCTCGGCCATAATCTCGGACTGCAGGTCACCGCCGAGGGTGTGGAGACACAGGCGCAGCTCGACGCCCTTCGGATGCTGGGCTGCGACCAGGTCCAGGGCTACCTCGTGGCCAGGCCCGCGCTGATCGACGAATTCACCGAGCTGGATCGGCTTCGGACGAAGGCTCTCTTCGGACGCGAGCGGTCGCGCCTTTCCGCATAGACCAGCTGGCGGCCGGAGCAGCGTGCCGCGATATCTGAATCGAAGCGGCGTCAGGTCCAGAGCCCGCGCGCCGCCGCTCGTGAGGCGACCAGCTTGAGGCGCACGAGACGGCTGAGCACGGCCTCGGGGGCCTTGCCGGTGGCGGCGCAGAGCTCGTCGAGGTCGCTGGCGACGGCGAAACTGGCCTGCAGCTTCGCGTCGTCGCGCGCCGTCCATTGCGCGGCCGCGGCCTCGGGATCGGGTGCGAAGGGTGCCACTTCGTCGGCCGCGACTGCAAAGCCGCGTTTGGTCGTCCGGGCTCGCGAAGCCGCCGGGCCGGCCGCCACCGAAGTTCCGTTGCTTGCCGGTGCGGCTCGCGAAGGCGCCGGCGCGGGCTCTTTCTGATAGGGCGGGCCGAGCGGCAGCAGGGCGTCCGCATCGGGGTGGTCGGGGTCGGTGCCGATATGGGCATCGCCGGCAAATTCCGTCACGAAGCGCGAGCGCTTGTTGGGGGACCCGCCGCGTTCGCCCGCATAGGTCAGCCCCAGGATGCGCTTCGCCCGCGTCACCGCCACATAGGCGACGCGCCGCTCCTCCTCGATCTCGGCGCCCGCGACAGGCATGAGCCCCTCTTCGAGCCCGACGACGAAGACAGCCTCCCATTCCAGTCCCTTGGCGGAATGAACGGTGGAGAGCACCACGGCGTTCTCCGAAGGCCGGCGCAGGGCGCGGCTCTGTTCGGCGATGCGCTCCATCAGGGCGTCGATCCCCTCGCAATCTGCGGCAAGCCCCGCCAACGCGTCGCAGAGATTGGTCCAGTCGCGCTGCTCGCGCTCGGCCGATTTCTTCGGCAGCGCCTCGGACACGACGCGCCGGGCATGGCGACAGGCGTCGGCAAAGCTGCGGCGGCCATTGGCGGGCACTTTGTCGAGCCGGCGCCTGATGCTCTCGCCACGCTTGCCGGTGCCCATTTTCTCGATGGCGCGGTGTTCATTGTCGTCGAGGAGGTAGAACAGGGCGCCGAGGAACAGCTTGGCGGCGGCGCTCTGCCAGAGGTCGCCGGCACCGCGGACGTCGAAGGGGATGTGCAGCGCCTCGAGCGCTCCTTGAAAGGCGAGGCCGGTCGAGCCTGCGCGGTAGAGGACCGCGATCTCCTCGGGCGGCAGGCCGTCTCGGATCAGAGCCGCAATGGCGCGCACCACCTGCCGGACCTCGACGTCGGGGGTGGAATAGCCGCGGATCGCGACCGTGCCGTCGCTGTCCCTGGCCGGCTGGTAGTCCTTGGTGAACCGGTCGCGGTTGCGGCCGATCAGCCGCTTCGCCCCGGCCACGATCTCGGGCGTCGAGCGATAGTTGCGATCGAGCAGGTGGAGCACGGCGTCACCGTGACGGCGCTTGAAGTCCAGCGTGTAGCGGATGTCGGCGGCGCGGAAGGTGAACAGCGTCTGGTCGTCGTCGCCCACCGCCCAGAGGTGCACGCCGCCGCCGCGGAAATGCTCGATCAGCCGGTGCTGGCCGAGGTTGATGTCCTGGTACTCGTCGACGAGCAGGTGATCGACGGCTCCCGCTACGGAGCGCCCGTAGGCGGGGTTGTCGCCCATGGCACGGAGCAGCAGCGGCACCATATCGGCGAAGTCGATCGCGCCGGCCTCGCGCAAAGCCGCTTCGTAGACGGTGAAGAACTCCGCAGCGCGATGGCCGACCTCGTCATCCCTTGCGAGGCTTCGCACGTAGGCGCGGGCGTCGAGCAACTGTTCCTTGGCGCCCGCGATGATGTCGAGGATGTCGCCCTCATCGTTCCAGTACATGCGGCGGTTGGCGAAGACGGAGCGCTGCTGCTGGGCGCTCCAAACGTCGATCCGCTCGGGCAGTCCGGCGAGATGGGGTTTGCGCTGCAGGCAGCGCAGCGCCAGGCTGTGGAAGGTGAAGACGCGCAATTCGGCCGGGTTGTCGAGGCCGAGATCGCGGGCGATGCGCAGCCGCATTTCCTCGGCGGCCTTCTTGGTGAAGGTCAGCGCCATGATGCGCTGCGGGTCCGTTCCAGCTTCGCGCAGATGACGAAAACGCCCCACCAGCGTCGAGGTCTTACCTGAGCCGGGACCTGCCAGAACGAGCTGAATCGGGTGTTCGGCGCTGGCGGCGCGCTGCTGCGAGGGATCGAGATCGGCCATCCCTTCCCATGCCACAGCTGATCCCCGCGGGAAATGCTGCGGCGCATCGTTGCGGTGCGGGCGAACGGGAGGACGACGCGTTATACCGGGATCCGAACCCGAGCCGCCATGACCACCTTCTTCACCGCCGATACGCATCTCGCCGACGCCCATATCCTGCGCATGCGGGCTTTCGATGATATCGGACGTCACGACGAGGTCTTGATCGCCCGCTGGAACGCCAGGATCTCTCCCGATGACGATGTCTGGCACGTCGGCGATGTCTTCGGCGGGATCGGCCGCGACCGTTGCGCGAGCCTCTTCGCCCGGCTGAACGGCATCAAGCGGCTCGTCATCGGCAATCACGATTCGAACCGCGTCCTCGAGCTGCCCTGGGCCGCGCCTCCGGTCGATCACATCCGGCTGGTGTTGCGGAGCGGATCAGGCGCCGAGGTGCGGCTGTACCTGTCGCATTATCCCATGCGCTCCTGGCCCGGTCTGTGGCGCGGCACGCGTCACCTCCACGGGCACACTCATTCCATTCTGCCGGGCACCAGCCAGTCCTGCGATGTCGGGGTCGACGCTTGGGACTACCGGCCTGCCAGCCTCGACGAGATCGTCGCCCGTCAGGACGCGACGGCGGTGCTGCCGGAGGAGCTCGCCGTCTGGGCGGCACGGCGCGCCGGGGAGTAGCGCAAGAAGCCCCGTGTCTCTCCTCCGCTCATCTCCGCCTGCGCGGGGATGAGCGGAGATGCTGGCTCAGACCAGGACGAGCTTCGGCTTCTTGTCGAGGACCTGGAGGACCCGCGCGAGCTCGGTCCCGCGTTTGAGGATCAACCCCGTGGCGGTGACGACCGCATAGGCACCCTGACGGCGCGCCAATGCGGGATCCTTTTCGACCCGGTAGAGCGGCACTTCGGAGGCTCGGCGGTAGATGGAAAAGACCGCCTTGTCGGGCCGGAAATCGATCGCGTAATCCCGCCACTCTCCCTCCGCCACACGACGTCCGTAGAGGTTGAAGATTTCGCGGAGTTCGTGCCTGTCGAAGGACACCACCGCCGCCTGGCTTTCCCGAGCATCGGTCTGTCGCTGCTCAGGCTGGTCCGTGTGCGCCCGCCGTACCGGGAAAGCCGCCACCGATCCCCCGGCCTGCTGTCGAGCCTCGAACCGGTTCTTATCCGGCGTGTCGCCTTCGCTCATTCCGCACTCCATCCTGCAGTCGAGAATGGCGCGGCGATGGAGGCGGTTCAAGGCTCGTCACCCGCCATCCCGATCATGCCCCGGTGCCGCCGCGCCGTCGCCGCTTTGCAGGATCAAACCGTCTTCCACGCCGACGGACAGCGCGCTCCGGCGTGTCAGCCCCCAGCCTTCGGGGCGCGCGCAAGCCTCGTCAGAGGCGCGTCGACGGATGGACCGGCAGTGAGCCCCCCGCTCCTGCCGGTCTTTTTTTGGCCGCGATCCGCCTTGCGCTCTCCCGGGCCCGTGGCGATATGTGACGCGTTCGCGGCCCGGCTTGGCCGTCGCGTGCGGGATCGGGTCGGCCGGTCCATATTGTCAACATCACACGACCCCGGCCAGGCCGGCCTCGGTTCGCGCAATGCGGCGAAGCGGCCTCCCGGGAGTCATGGCGGAGGGATCGCGAGTTCGATGAGCGAGGCTGACAACCAGACGGCGCCGGAGCAGGCCGGCGAGACCAAGACCTTCCAGGCCGACGTATCGCGGCTTCTGGACCTCATGGTCCACTCCATCTATTCGGAGCGCGATGTCTTCCTCCGCGAGTTGATCTCCAACGCCGCCGACGCCTGCGAGAAGCTGCGCTACGAGGCGATCGCCGAGCCGCAGCTCACGGCGGACGGCGAAGGCTTCGCGATCCGCGTCGTCATCGACAAGGACGCCAAGACCCTCGCCATCGTCGACAACGGCATCGGCATGGGGCGCGACGACCTCGATCGCGCGCTCGGCACCATCGCATCCTCCGGCACCAAGGCCTTCCTCGATCGCATCGGCTCCGAAGCCGAGGAGGAGAGCGGCAACCTCATCGGCCAGTTCGGCATCGGTTTCTACTCCGCCTTCATGGTGGCGTCGTCCGTCGAGGTGCTGACGCGCCGCGCCGGCACGGACGAGGCTTGGCGCTGGACCAGCGACGGCAAGGGTTCCTACGCCGTGGCGGCACTGCCCCTCGATGCCGCTCCCTCGCGCGGCACGCGGGTCACGCTGCACCTCAACGAGGAGGCGGCGAAGGAATTCCTCGAACCCTGGCGTGTCGAACGGCTGATCAAGGAGCATTCCGGCGCCGTCGCTGTGCCGATCGACCTGCAGGAGACGCCCGACGGCGAGACCCGCCGGCTGACCGACGGCGCGGCGCTGTGGGCCAAGAACAAGTCCGAGATCACGCCCGAGCAATATACGGAATTCTACCGCAGCCTGGCCGCCCAGTACGACGAGCCGGCACTGACCATCCATTATCGCGCCGAGGGGCGGCACGAATATTCGGTCCTGGCCTTCGTGCCGGGCTCGAAGCCCTTCGATCTCTTCGATCCGCAGCGCAAGGGCCGCACCAAGCTCTACGTGCGCCGCGTGCTGATCACCGACGAAGCCGACCTCCTGCCCGGCTGGCTGCGCTTCGTGCGCGCCGTGGTCGATACCGCCGACCTGCCGCTGAACGTGTCGCGCGAGATGGTTCAGAACAGCCCTGTCTTCGCGGCCATCCGCAAGGGCGTTACCAACCGCGTTCTCGGCGATCTGACCAAGATGGCCGACAATGACGCCGAGGGCTTCGCCAAGGTCTGGGAGAATTTCGGCGCCGTCCTCAAGGAAGGTCTCTACGAGGATCCAGAGCGGCGCGACAACCTCTTCAAGCTGGCCCGCTTCGCCTCCACCAAACATCCGGAGGGCGGTCGCACGCTGGCGCAATACGTCGCCGACCTGCGCGACAACCAGACGGCCATCTACTATCTCGTCGGCGACGACCTGAAGCGGCTCGGCACCAGCCCGCAACTCGAAGGGTTCAGGGCACGCGGCATCGAGGTGCTGCTGCTGCCCGACGCCGTCGACGCCTTCTGGGTGTCGAACGCCGCGGGCTTCGAGGGTAAGCCGTTCAAATCCGTGACGCAGGGTGCGGCCGACATCAAGGCCGTGCCGCTGGCCGAGGGCGCCAAGGAGCCCGAAGGGCAGGAGGTCGGCCCGAAGCTCGCCACGCTGCTCGCCTTCATGAAGGAGACGCTGGCCGGCTCGGTCGAGGACGTGCGCGCCTCCGATCGATTGTCGGAAAGCCCGGCCTGTCTCATCGCCCCCGAGTTCGGCCCCGACCGGCGGCTCGAGAAGATCCTGGCCCAGCATGGAAAGCTCGGCGAGCAGACGAAGCCGGTGCTCGAGATCAACCCCGGCCATCCGCTTGTGACGGCTCTGGCCGAGCGATTTGCCGGGCAGGGCGACCGCGCCGTCGTCGAGGATTCGGCCTGGCTGCTGCATGACGAGGCGCGCATCATGGACGGCGAGCTGCCGGCCGACGCCGCGCTCTTCGCCGCCCGCCTGCGCCGCGTGATGGAGAAGGCGGCCGGGTGATACGCTCGCCGCGACTTTGCCTTCTCCCGCTCGCGGGAGAAGGTGCCCGGCAGGGCGGATGAGGGGATGCCGCCGCCCCACTCTCCCCTAAACCTCAATGCCACGCTCCGCGCCGCGACCCGCACGCTCGCCATGGCCGGCGTGCCGAGCCCCGAGGTCGATGCGCGGATCCTACTTCTCGCCGCGACCGGGCTCGACCGCATCGCGTTGATCCGGGATCCCGATTTTCTGGTGACTTCGGACGCCGCGGCGCGCCTGGCCGCCTGGCTAGGGCGTCGTGCGGCGCGCGAGCCTGTGTCCCGCATCCTCGGGACGCGCGACTTCTGGGGCCTGACGCTGGCCGTAACCCCGGACGTGCTCGACCCGCGTGCCGATACGGAAACGCTGGTCGAGGCGGTGCTCGATGGGCTTGGCGACCGGCGCGGCGATGCGATGACCCTGGTCGATCTCGGCACCGGCTCGGGCGCCATCCTGTGTGCGCTGCTGACCGAATTGCCGCGAGCGATGGGCTATGCAGTCGACCGGTCGGCCGGTGCCTGTGCGGTGGCGCGTCGCAACCTCGCGGCTCACGGACTCGCCTCACGCAGCCTCGTGCTCCAGGGCGATTGGGCGAGCGCTCTACGAGGATCGGTGTTCGACGTCGTCGTATCGAACCCACCCTACATCGAGACGGCCGTCATTGCGGATCTCGATCGGGATGTCCGTGACCATGACCCGTTGGCGGCCCTCGACGGCGGCGCGGATGGTCTCGATGCCTATCGTCTCCTGGCTGTGGACCTTCCCCGCCTTCTCGCGCGGGGTGGTCTTGCAGCCCTGGAGATGGGGCAGGGGCAAGGCCAGGATGTGGCCGCCCTGCTGGCTCAGGCGGGCCTGGGCGACATCACACATCGCCGGGATCTGTCCGGCATCATGCGCGTCGTGCTCGGCCGATCCGGGTAGCGATCTCAGCAGCTCTCGGGTGTGTAGCGACACTTGATGTCGTGTTCGTTCTGCAACTCGATGGCGCCGTCACTTCCGGCCGGATAACCGCAGTACGATTCGTTCGGACCCTGGACGCAGTTGCCATAGCCGTAGCGGTTCACGTGATAGGCCGGGTCCTCTCCTTGAGCGCGGGACTGGCCCAACTGATCATAGGGAGGCGAGGAGCCGGCGGCCATCGCCAGTGGGGACAGGGCGCCGGAGGCCAGTAGGCCGAAGGTCGCCACGAGCAGTTTCGATCTCATCTTTTCTCATTCCGATTTGAATGCACCTTGCTAGGACAACGTCCGGCAGACTGCCCACGATGCACCCGCAGAAGTCGCCGAGCTGCGTCCGTTCGGCGCAAGTCCGGCGCTGCGCTTAGAGGCTGCGCAGATACCCCGCCGGCCGCTGGCCGAGGATGCGCCAGGTTCCAACCAGACCGAGGCCGACCGTCACCACCAGGGCCGCCAGGGAAGCCTCGAGTGCGGGCTGCCAGGCGAAGGCGAAATCGAATCCCATCACCTCCTTCACCACGCCATAGGCGGCCGCGGTTCCGGCGAGGACTCCGAACAAAGCCGTTCCGAGCCCGAGCAGGCCATATTCGAGCACGAACGCGATCAGCAGTCTGCGCCTGGTGGCGCCCAGCACCTTCAGCATGACGCTGTCGTAGACGCGCGCCCGCCGCCCGGCCGCGAGAGCGCCCGCCAGAACAAGGACGGAAGACACGATCGTCACCGCCGAGGCGGCTCGCGTCGCGATTCCGAGCTTGCCCACGAAGCCGTTCACGGCTTCGAGGATGTCGCGCACACGGATCGTCGTGACGGCGGGATAGGCCACCGCCACGTCGCGAGCCAGCGCCGTGTCACGCGCCGCGTCGTCGGTCTGAAAGGCCGCCGTCGCCAACGCCATGTAGGGGGCGCCGCGAAACGTGTTGGGCGAGAAGACCATGACGAAGTTGATCCCCATGTTCTGCCAGTCGACCTTGCGCAGGTTGGCCACCGTAGCGGTCACGGGGCGGCCCAGCACATTGACCGTCACGCTGTCACCGAGCTTCAGCCCGATGCCGTCGGCGAGTTCTCGATCGAAGGAGACGAGCGGTCTGCCGGAATAGCCGGCCGGCCACCAATCGCCCGAGACGACACGAGAGCCTTTCGGCGGAGCATCGGCGAAGGTGATCCCGCGGTCGCCCTCCAGCACCCAGGTGGCGCCGTCCCGTGCCTTCACCTTGTCGGCCGAGACGTCGTTCACTGCCGTGATGCGGCCGCGCAGGATGGGAACATCCTCGAGCACGGCGCCTGGCGCCTTTTGCTTGATGAAGGCGAGAAAGCCTTCGGCCTCGCGGTTCGGCACGTCGGCGAAGAAGAAGGATGGCGTGACCCCGGGCCGCGCCTCGGTGATCTGGTTCTGGATGTTGCTGTCGATCAGCGCCAACGTGACCAGCAGGGTGAGACCAAGCCCTAGCGACAGGACCACGGCACCGGTGAGTGCGCCGGGACGGTGAATGTTGCCGACCGCAAGCCGCCACTCGACGTTGCGGGAGCGCGGCATGGCGCGGGCGGCCGCCATGAAGCCCCAGGCGACGAGCCGCAGAAGCGCGAAGACGAGCAAGGTGGCCGCGACGTCGTAAGCGGCGAGGCGATGGTCCTGCGAGAAGCCGATGGCGCAGCCCGCCAGCGCCAGCACGGAGAGACCGAGCGCCATGCGGTACACGAGGCGCAGGCGGCCGGGGTCCGGGTCGACGGCGTCGCGGAACAATGCCGAGACCGGCACATCGTGGATCCGCCCGAGCGTCGGCAGGGAAAACACCAGCGCGGTGAGAAAGCCATAGAGCGCGCCGAGCCCCAGGGCTGCGGGATGGATCGAAGGCACGAGCGGCAACGGGATCAAGGACCCGAATGCCGCGACCGCCAGATACGGCAGGGCGCCGCCGATCACGATTCCGGCCAGGACGCCGAGCAGGGCGACCAGCATGACCTGAGCGAGACCCATGGCGAAGACCGACGAGCCCGGCGCGCCGAGGGCCTTCAGCACCGCCAGGCTGGCGCGTTTGCGCTCCATGGCGGCCTTGACGGCATTGGCGACGCCTACCCCGCCGACCACCAGGGCGGTCAGGCCGATGAGCGTCAGGAACTGTGTGAAGCGGCCGAGGTTGCGATCGAACTCCGGCGAGACGTTGTTGCGGGTCTTGATCTCCCATCCGGCTTCCGGAAAGGCCGCCCGAGCATCCGTCACGAGCCGGGACAGGGCCGTATCGTCGTCGGGTCCGGCGAGGTCGACGCGCAAGGTGAACTTGGCGAGCGAGCCTGGCTGGATCAGCTTGGTGGCGGCGAGCCCGTCCTGGTTCATGAGGACGGAGGGCGCGAAGGCGATGCCGCCGGCGAGCCGGTCCGGCTCGGAGCGCAGGACACCGCGCAGGGCGAAGTCGGCCGCACCGATGTGAACCCGATCCCCGACCTTCAACCCGAGCCGTCCCACGATGGCGTCGTCGGCCACGATGCCGAAGGTGCC
>JAYVMK010000447.1:0-6111 GCA_043758995.1 Lichenibacterium sp.
CGGCCGCGGCCTGCAACCTCGTCCGCCTGCCGAAGCTGCTGGCCCAACCGGTGGAGGCGTGAGATGGCGGTGGAAAGACCACTCTCCCCAGCGACGGGCTGCCGCCCGTCTCGAAGAGAGGGACGCGGACGGCCAGAAGCCCGACCCTCACGCTTTCCCGCCAGCCGACAACCAAAAACGACGCGGAATAAAGCTGATAGGCCGAACGTCGACCCTTTTTCAGCGGCCTGCTAGGCCTTCCGATCGCGACCGGTTGGGTAGCCGTGTGGACTGGCGAGCATCGCAAGACGTACCGCCGCGTGGGTGGTGGATTCCCGGGCGACCTCACGGATCCGGAATAGATGGTACTGGAACCCGTTGATCCCGTATGCCACCCCGGGGTTGTCGACAGCGCAAGACCAACATGCGCTCGGCGATAAAGGCGATCCTGTATCTTCTATGAACCGACTGCCCTTGGCGCTATGTGCTTCAAAACGGTTTTCCGCCGCGCCCCTGGCCCGAGGTGGCGGTCATCGTAGCCGTGTTCTCGATCTGGTCTAACGAGGGTGCGCCGTCGTTGGTTCGCCATGTCGGTCATCGAGCTTGCGGATCTCCGAGGTAAGGTCTCGCATGCTGGTCTCCCCCTTTTGCAGTACCTGATCGGCCTCTGCCAGCTGCTCGCGTTCCGCGGCGGAGATGTTCCTGGCGCTCAGCACGATGACAGGGATGTCGGCGCAGTCGGGCCTCTCGCGAAGGCGGTGCAGGAAGGCGAAGCCGTCCATCACCGGCATCGTAAGGTCGAGCAGGATGAGATGGGGCGGCGTCTGATCGACCCTCTCCAGCGCCTCCGCCCCGTTGCCGGCCTCCTGGACGCCCCAGCCGTTTCTTTCCAGAACCGTTCGCAACCGTAGGCGAACGTCTGGGTCATCGTCGACGACCAACACGTCACCACCCGTTTCACGGTACTGATCCATGACGACCTTCAGCTTGGTCCAGTTGACCGGCTTGGGCACCGCGTCGGCCGCGCCGAGCGTAATGCTCAACCCCGCATCTGCCACGAAGCTGACCATGACGACGGGGATCGCCGAGGTCGCCGCATCGGATTTCAGCGCACGCAGGACGGACCAGCCGTCCATGCCCGGCATCATCACGTCGAGCAGAATGATGTGCGGGCGCAACGCCATGGCGAGCTCGAGCCCGCTCCGGCCATCGGTGGCCGTGCGGACCGTAAAGCCCTGGCGTTGTAGGAAGCGACTCATAAGGTCGCGTTGCGACTCTTCGTCGTCGATAATTAGGACCAACTCCCCAGTCCCGAGCAGGTCCTCGAGGGTCGACTGCGCTTCAGGTTCCGGCGTCCGTTCGGGCAGCACAGCCGGAACGCGGAGGGTGAAGCAGGTGCCTTGTCCTTCCGTGCTCTCGACCATGACGTCGCCGCCGAGGAGGCGGGCGAAGGCGCGGCTCAGGGCTAAGCCAAGGCCCGTGCCGCCGAACTTGCGGGTCGTGGTCTCGTCGGCCTGGGCGAAACGCTGGAAGAGGTGTGACACCTGGTCGACTGTCATCCCTATGCCGGTGTCCCGCACCGAGAACGACAGCCAATCCCCTTCGGGTGAGACCTCGCGCCGGACGCCGAGCGTGATCGAGCCGTTCTCGGTGAACTTGGCCGCGTTGCTGAGCAGATTGAATAGGCACTGGCGCAGCTTTACTGCATCCGATCGCATCGTGCCGACGCCGTTGTCGACGTCAAGTATCAGCTCGTTCGACTTGCGATGGACGAGCGCCTCCACCGTACCCGCTGCATCCTTGGCGAAGGCCTCGACTTCGATGTCCTCGGCGAAGACGTCCATCTTCTCGGCCTCGACCTTGCTGAGGTCGAGGACGTCGTTGATGAGCCCGAGGAGGTGCTTGGCGTTCGTCTTGATCTTGCCGAGGTCGGTGAGCGTGGCCTGCTCGCCCATGTCCTCGGCCTCGTCCTCCAGCATCTCCGTGTAGCCGATCACGGCAGACAGCGGCGTGCGCAGCTCGTGGCTCATGTTGGCCAGGAACGAGCTTTTGGCCCTATTGGCCGCTTCGGCGGCGTCCTTGGCGGCGGCGAGCGCGAGTTCGGCCTCCTTGCGATCCGTGACGTCGGTGTGCGAGCCGATCCATTCCCGGATGGAGCCATCCTCCTCCAGGACGGGCGCGACGCTCAAGGCCATGTGGCGCCACTCGCCGTCGGCACGACGAACGCGATGCTCCAGCGCAATGGGCACGGCGCCCGACGTGGCTTGCCGCCATGCCGACCGGGTCGCCTCTACGTCGTCCGGGTGCAGGCATCCGAACCGGCCCCAGCCAAGCGAAGCCGCCTCCGACTGGCCGGTGAAGCGGGTCCAATTGGGCTGCGGGGCGGCGAAGGCGCCGGTCGGATCGGCGATCCAGATGATGGAGGCGCTGGCCTGGACGAGGCTCCGGAACCGCTCCTCGCTTTCTCTGGTCAAACGCTCGGCGCGTTTGCGTGCGGTGACGTCCGCTATGATCATACCCACGCCCGCTGCGTCCCGGTCACGGCCTCCATTCCGAATGGGATAGAAGTTCGCCTGATACGACCGGATCTGGTCGGCGCGGGTATTGCTCGCCGCCTCGACCTCGGCCAGCGCGGCCCTGCCGCCTTGGGCCACGCGCTGCAGGCGTGGCTCGAGCGTCTCACGCAGGTCTGGGAGGACGTCCCAGATGCTCATGCCCGGCTCGGCGCTGAGCGCCCGCTCGCTCATCTTCGACAGGGCTTGGTTGACGTGCCGTATCCTGAAGGATGGATCGAGGATGCCCACCCCGATGGGCGCGTTCTCGAGCACGCCTTCGAACAGCTCCTGGCTGGCCTGCTGCTCCCGCCTGCGGCGTACCGCGAACAGGGCGAGCGTGGCGCAGGAAACGGCAAGCCCGACCACGGAGGCGATCCGCAGAGCATCGTCCAATACCTGCTGCCGCCTCCTGGCTGCGATGCGCTCGTCCGCCTCCCGTTGAATGCGGGCCGCGTCCACCCGAATTCGGTCCATGATCGCCTTCCCGGCGTCCGTTCCGACAAAGGCAGCGCCGGCGGCCGGTCCGCTCGCGCGATAAGCCGCGATCCCTTCAGCGGCGTCCTTCAAACGGGCGTCGATCAGGCCGGAAAGACCCCGCGCCTCGGGACCGATCAGGGTGAAAAGCATCGCCTCCTCCCGCGGGACGGCGGCGATCCCGGACAGATAGGGTGCGAGGTACTGATCTTGGCCCGTGATGACGAAGCCGCGCTCGCCGGTCTCCACGTCCTTCATCACAGACAGCAGCCGCTCGGAGACGAGCATCAACGCGCTGTCCCTTTCGCCCGCGAGCGCCCGGTTCTTGTCCAGCAGGTACGTCGTCCCTGTGACTATCAACGAGATCGAGAGCACGATGCCGGCGAGAAGGGGAGCCCGACGCCACCAGGCGGAATCCGAAGTCTCGGTCTGAACTGACGTCATGTCGCTTCCGGGCGGTGAGCCGAGCATCGGCTCCGAGGTGCCTGACGGTAGTGCTCCTCTCGTCGTACGGCTACCTCGATCGTGCTCGCGGAAGGCCAAGGCACTCGACGCGCCCACGCTAGTCGAGGTCGAAGCGACGTCCCTGACGAACGCGGGGCTTGTTGCAGACGGCCGAGTACGTTGTGGCTTAGGAGGCGCGATCCATCCCTATGATCCCGGCGAGAACCCAGGCGATCGCGCGGGCGGCTACGCAGAGGGCCACAGTGAGACCAAAGGCGACAAGCTTCGGAGCGGCAGAGGTTCCTGTGATGTCGGCGAAGGTCAGGGCACCAGGACGAGGCAGCGGCTTAACGGTCACCACGTCATCTCAACTCGGGATTTCACCCTCGGCCAAACCCGTTTGCGGTGCTCCGTTTCGGTCGGCTTCTCCCCTCACCCGTCATAGGCCGTTCCTGCCTCGATCGCGGATCACAGCACGCAGGCGACGAGACGGCGAGGGGCTCAGATCAGGTCGTGAGTATCGCGAATTCCTGGACCGCGGACCGAGCCGCCTGGAGAGCTTGAAGCGGAGTGCTTACAGGCAGATCGCGCGCACTACAGTCGAGCCTGGGTGGCCGATGCCTTCTCAGCGCCGCGGCGATCGGGCTTCTTGGCAGCGGGCTCGGGCCGAACTTCGGGCTCCGGAGCCGCTCCAACGCCCTTCCTACGCAACGCCCCAAGCCCAATGCTCTTCGCCAACTCCGACCGTTTGGCCGCGTAGGCAGGGGCCACCATCGGATAGTCGGGCGGTAGGCCCCACTTCGCCCGATAATCGTGCGGCGTCATGCCGAGACCGGAGAGGTAGCGCTTCATCGACTTCATCTTGCGCCCGTCTTCCAGGCTGATGATGAACTCGTCGGTGACAGACTTCCGGATCGGCACTGCGGGTTTGAGCGGCTCGGCCGCGGGCTCGACCGCCGAGGGTTTGCCGAGGCCTTTGAAGGCGTCGTGCACTGTAGCGATGAGGCCGGGAAGCTCACCCGACTGGACGTGGTTCTTGGCCACGTAGGCCGCAACGACCTCGGAGGTCATCTTAGCGAGGGCGATCTGATCAAGGTCGGGCATGCGGTGCTCAAGGTGATGTGCAGGGAACAGCAAAGGAGCCGTTCCGCTGCGAGAAGGCAAGTATGCGTGCCCACACGCCGCCATGAATACGCGTGGGCCTTGGTGTTCAGACTGCCGTGAGGTGCGGGCTGAGCAGCTTCTGCATCTCGAACATCGTCGCCCGATCCTGGCCGAACACGGCGCGCAGCTTGTCGTCGGCCACTATGGTCCGCTTGTCGGCCGGGTCCTGAAGATTGTGCGCGCGGATATGGTCCCAGACCTTCGACACGACCTCGGTGCGGGGGAGGGGAACGGCGCCGACAATCGCCGCGAGCTCGGCGGACGGCTTCACAGGCTTCGCCAGGGCGCCACCAGCCTTCTTGGCGGGAGCAGCATCGGTCTTCATTGTCATCGTCTCGTCTCTGTGGATAATGCGAGCGCCATACGCCATCAGAGGGGACATGTCAGGCCTTACCCCGATCTGCCACTTGACCCGGCAGGGTGGAGTCTTTCCCGTGGCACGATACCGTTCGGCACGTTGGCGGGAGACGAGCCGACGCATTCGCGGGCCGGCCGTGCCTGTAGCTACCGCGGAGCCATGCTGCGGTTATGCAAAAGCGAGGATCCAAGCCTGGGTGATGCTGTGGCCGTAGGCGGCGAGGGGACCCTGCGTCGTGAGAATGTCACTCACACAGGCGGTCTCGGACCTCCGTGGCATGCCCGAGTCGGGGCTTCATCGCCTCGGCGAGGACTGATCGGACTCTCGCGATCCACGGCTCGCCGCCTTCGTCGACTTCGTCCAGGCGCGCGTGCATCTCGGGATCGAGCTTCGCGTTGACCATGCCTACGCCGCCCAACGATCCCCGGACACGCCAGCGAAGCAGATCCTCCATGATCCGCGGGGCATTGTTCGGCCCCGTGTATCGTGCCGCTGGCCGACAGACTGCGTTGGATCTGACGGTGAGCGAGTTCGGCCAAGCGTCGTAGAGGCGAACCAGGATGCGCAACGCGATCTCAGCATGTTCATCCTCCCTTCTTCGTACGGCGTCCATGCGCTGTCCTCCGGTACCGTGGTTGAGGTGAACGCGGCAGTAGGCCCGGCTTCCCGCAGAAGCGCCGGTACGGTGTCGAGGACGCAGCGGGCCGCGGGCACGTAGTCGTCGCTCGGTTCTGGTCGTGGGCCTCGCGCGGCCCGAGTCGCTGACCGCTCATAGACATGAGGGCGCCGCACGGTCAGTGCGACCCGTCGTTGTCGTCGGAGAATTCATCTATCTCCGAACCATCTACGGCCCCGGCCTCCTTTTCTGCAAGCACCCTGACCAACGTCAAGATCTGTCTGAGGACACAGGGATTGCGGATCTGCTGAAGGACGTCGGCCGCTTTCCTGGAAGCCTTAATGTCAGGAATGCTGGCCTCCGGAATAGGAGTGATCGGCCCCCACTGGGTGGTCCGGTATGAATGTTAGTGCGCGGTGAGCCGTTGCGCCACGGGTAGCTTGGCCGGCGAAGCAGGTCGGGTCAGCGCAGCCGGCCAAGCGGTGTAGGTTGGCACCAACACTTCCGGGGCTGGCGGCCGA
>JAYVMK010000448.1:0-3470 GCA_043758995.1 Lichenibacterium sp.
AGCCCGACGATCCCGCCGAGGCTCTCGCCCAGCGTCGCCGCCATCCGTTCCGCCGCGGCGCGGGCCGCGAGGCGGCGAGGCTCCAGAAGAACGATGCGGCCCTCCGCGACCCAAGGCTCGTCGAGCAGCGCCAGCGGCACCCGCGTGGTCTTACCGGCGCCGGGCGGTGCCACGAGGACGGCGGACGAGGCCGCGCGGAGAACGCCGCAGAGAGCCGGCAAGGCGTCGTCGATAGGCAGGCGGGTCATATCGGCTGAAGCGTCGCAACGAAGGTAGCGCAGGTTATTCCGCCTCATTCGCTGCCGGATCGAGAGAGCGACAGCGCTGCCGATCTGCGGCATCCTGGCGGCCCCCTTCTCGCGGCGGGAGATAAGGGCTATCTGGGGGCGCTTCGGCCCTTGCCGCTGCGTGTACTGGGTCTCCGACAAAGGCACAATGATGTCGCAAGAACCCGCCAGCGGAGCCCGTATCTCCGCTGCCCCGCCCGCCGGAGACGCGGTGCCGGGAAGTTCCGCGCCTGATCCGACCGCGGTTGCGGCGAATCCGGCCGCAGCCCATCCCGCAGCGTCGGCCCATACGCACGCCCGTGATCATCTGGCCAAGCTGACGCTGGGTTCGATCGGCGTCGTCTACGGCGACATCGGAACCAGTCCGCTTTACGCCCTGAAGACCGCCCTGCAACATGGCGGCAATGCTTCGGCACCCCAGAACGAGGTGATCGGAATCATCTCGCTTCTCATCTGGGCGTTGTTGATCACGGTGACGGCGAAATACGTCCTATTTTTGATGCGGGCCGATAACAAGGGCGAGGGCGGGACGCTGTCCCTTATGGCGCTCGCCCAGCATGCGCTCGGCAAACGGGGTGGGGCCGTGTTCCTGCTCGGCGTCATGGGAGCGGCGCTGTTCTCGGGCGACGCCATCATCACGCCGGCCATCTCGGTGCTCTCTGCGGTCGAGGGTCTCGGTGTCGCGCAGGCGAGCCTCGTGCCCTACATCCTGCCCATCACGGTCGTGATCCTGATCGCGCTCTTTTCCGTGCAACGCTCCGGGACCGCCAAGGTGGCGACCTTCTTCGGACCCGTCATGGTGGTGTTCTTCAGCCTGATCGGCATGTTGGGCGTCGTCCATATCTTCGACGCACCGGTGGTTCTGACGGCTGTCAATCCGGTGAACGGGCTCCGCTTCCTCTTCGGCAACGGCGCCACCGGCTTCGTGACGCTAGGGCTCGTGTTCCTGGCCGTCACGGGAGCGGAGGCGCTCTATGCCGACATGGGGCATTTCGGCCGTAAGCCGATCCAACTCGCCTGGGTGTTTTTCGTGCTTCCGGCGCTGCTGCTGAACTATCTCGGCCAGGGCGCCCTGGTGATCCACGATCCCTCGGCCGTGAAGGATCCCTTCTTCCTGATGGTGCCGAACTGGGCGCTGATCCCCTTTGTCATTCTGTCGACGCTGGCCACCGTGATCGCCAGCCAAGCCGTCATCACGGGGGCTTTCTCGCTCATTCGGCAGGCCATCCAGTTGGGTCTGCTTCCCCGCATGGAGATCCAGCACACGTCCGAGACGACGGAAGGCCAGATCTTCGTGCCCCGCGCCAACCGCATGATGCTGGTGGGCGTGCTTCTGCTGGTCTTCCTGTTCAAATCCTCGGATGCCCTGGCCAATGCCTATGGGATCGCGGTCACTGGGACCATGGTGGTGACGACGTCGCTGGCGTGGTTCGTCGTCACCAAGCTCTGGAAGTGGCCGTTGGCGGCCGCCGTGCCGCTGATCGGCTTCTTCCTCTGTATCGACGTAGCCTTCCTGCTCGCCAATCTCGCCAAGGTGCTCGACGGCGGCTGGGTCCCGCTCTTGCTGGCCTCGCTGTCGATGTTGCTGATGTGGACCTGGGTGCGCGGCACGGCGCTGCTGGCCTCCAAGACGCATCGCGATTCGATCTCGACGCGCGGGCTTATCGCCATGCTGGCCAAGAGCAAGCCGGTGCGCGTACCCGGCACAGCCATCTTCCTGACCAGCGATCCCGAAGTCGCGCCCTCGTCGCTGATGCACAATTTGAAGCACAACAAGGTGCTGCACGAGCGCATCGTCATCATGTCGGTGAAGACCGTGGATGCGCCGCGCGTAGCGCCGTCGCAGCGGTTCAGAATCGAGCCCCTGTCGGACAGCTTCACCGCCATCACGCTGAGCTACGGCTATATGGAAATTCCCCGCATGCCGGCGGCGCTGGCGACGCTGCGCAAGGCGGGTCTGAAGTTCGACATCATGACGACGTCCTTCTTCCTCGGTCGCCGGACCCTGAAGGCATCCAACCACTCCTTCATGCCGAAGTGGCAGGATCATCTCTTCATCGCTCTGTCGAAACAGGCCGCGACCGCGACGGACTTCTTCTCGATCCCCTCCGACCGCGTGGTCGAACTCGGCGCCCAGGTCTCGGTCTGAGGCGCCGAAGCGCCTAACCGGGCTCACACGCGAAAAGACCCGGAACGGGGCCTCCCGTTCCGGGTCTTCAAATTCGAGGGCTGTGAGCGCGGCCGATCACATCGAGGCCTGCGACACCCTGTAGATGACATCGGCCACGAGGACGGCCTGGACGAGAATCCAAGCGACCGCAATCAGGCCAAGTCGGAAATGTGTGATCATATCGCCTCCTTGCCGTTCGCCCTGCCGCGACGAACGTCAGTCTCGAAGTCCCAACCCACCTGACGGTCGGTCGTTCCAGAACTATCCAGCATCGTTGTTACCGACATGCTCCAGCATTGAGGTCCAAAATGGGGCCGGCAGGTTAAACATTCGTCATGTCGGGGTCTGGACAGCGAAAAGCCCGGGCGTCAACCCGGGCTTTCCATCGGCGACAGAAGGCAGCGCTGACGGATCAGTCGCGGCCGTGGATCAGCAGGGCAAGGCCGTAACCAACCGCGCCGGCGATCAGCAGCGCCACGAGGGGGTTCTCCTCCACCTTCTGAGACACCGTGCCGGCGCCCTGGCGGACGTAGTCGCCAGAGTTGGCGTAGATGTCCTGGGCATAGCCCTGGGCAGCACCAGCGGCATCTCGTGCCTGACCGACGATGCGATCCGGGTTGTTGATGGCATCCTTGACGGTGCCAGACGCCGTATTGGCGGCGCTCTTCAGAGCGTCCTGGGCCTTACTGGTGTAGGAGCCCGAGTTGTTCAGAGCATCCTTGGCGGCGTCGATCACGTTGCCGGCCGCATCCCGGACGGCATCCTTGGCCTGTCCGACCGTGTTCTGCACGCTACCGCCGACTTCGCGGGCCTTGCCCTCGGCTTCCGTCTGCTTGTCGCCCGTGACGTTGCCTACGGCGCCCTGAACCTTGCCGCCGATTTCCTTGGCGGCGCCGGTGATGCGATCGGAGTCCATGTCGTTTTCTCCCTGTTGGATCCTGCATTCGAACCCGCGGCGCGCACGGATGTTCCGCCAATCAGGGCTCAAGCCGCGTCGTGAAGCAGCTCTTTCA
>JAYVMK010000449.1:0-14598 GCA_043758995.1 Lichenibacterium sp.
CCGCCGCTCGGCGTCGGCGAATCGGCTTCCGTGCCGAGCGCCGCCGCCATCGCCAACGCTATCTTCGACGCCACCGGCATCCGCTTCCGCGAACCGCCCTTCACGGCCGAACGCGTGCGCGCGGCGCTGAACCCCTTGCCGGCGCCGACGGCGGTCGCTCCGATTCGGGCCCGATGGACCTGGCCGCGACTCGCGCCCCGCCTGTCGCCGGCCCTCGCCGCCGCCGGCGCGGCCGCCGTCGGAGCGCTCGCGGCCTTCATCATCCCCCTGCGGTCCGCCATTCCCGAGATCCCGAGGCCGGACCCGTCCGTCTATTCGGCGACCACGATCGCGCGCGGGCGGCTGGCGCTGGCGGTAGGCGATTGCGCGGTCTGCCATGCCGGGCCAGAAGGCCGAGGCCTCGCGGGCGGGCGGGCGGTCGCGACACCCTTCGGCACCGTCTTCGCCTCCAACATCTCGCCCGACCCCGCGGCCGGCATCGGCGCCTGGTCCTTTCCCGCCTTCGAACGCGCGATGCGGGATGGGGTGAGCCGCGACGGCCGCAACCTCTATCCCGCTCATCCCTACACGAGCTTTGTGCGCGCCTCGGATGCCGATCTCCAGGCCCTCTACGCCGCCCTGATGGCGGCGCCGGCCGAGGCTCACGTGCCTCCGCCGACGCGGCTCGCCGCGCCCTTCGGCGAGCGCCGCCTCATGCGGCTGTGGAACGCCCTGTTCCTGCGCGGAGGCCCTCTCGTGCCCGATCCTGCGCAAAGCCTGTCCTGGAACCGCGGCCGCGAACTCGTCGAGGGGCTCGGCCATTGCTCGGCCTGCCACTCGCCCCGCAACGCCTTCGGCGCCGAGCGCGGCGGCGCTTCCCACCTCGCGGGCGGCACGGTCGACGGTTGGGATGCGCCCGCCATCGCGGGCGCGGCCGGCTCGCCCGTGCCCTGGACCGCCGACGCCCTCTACGCCTATCTGTCGACCGGTCACGATCCCCACCACGGCGTCGCGGCGGGGCCGATGGCGGAGGTGGTCCGCGGTCTGGCCGTGCTCCCCGATGCGGACCGGCGCGCCATGGCGGATTACCTGGCCTCCCTCCAGGCGACGCCCGCCGAGCCTGCCGCGGCCCGCGCCGCCGCGCTGCAGGACCGCGCCGCCGTCGAGCCGCCTTTCGCCTCGGCGCTCGGCCGACAGATCTTCAGCGGCGCCTGCGCACAGTGCCATGAGCCCGACGGGCCGACCCTGTTCGGCGTCCGCCCGTCGCTGGCGTTGAACACCGGCGTCCATGCCGCCACGCCCGACAGTCTGATCCGCGTCGTGCTCGAAGGCCTGATGGAACCGGCCCATCCCGATCTCGGCACCATGCCGGCCTTCGGTCGCGTCTATTCCGACCGGCAGATGGTGGAGCTTCTGCGCTACATCCGCGCCCGCTTCGCCCCCGACGCCGCGCCCTGGGCCGACCTCGACGCCACCGTCGCCCGCATCCGCGCCGTTTCCGCGGCACCGCGCGATCCCGCCATCATCGAACCCCGCTGAGGAGACCCTCCATGGCCCATGACGCCGTCGCCCCCACCGCCTCGGGCAAGGTCCTGATCCGCAACGTCGGGCTGATGCTGTCCGGCGACATCGCCCGCCCCATCCTCGATGCCGACGCCGTTCTGGTGGTCGACGGCCGCATCGCCGGGGTGGGGCGTCTCAAAGACCTCGACGCCGAGGGCGCCCGGACCGTGATCGACGCCCATGGCTGCGCCATCGTGCCGGGGCTGATCGACAGCCACGTCCATCCGGTGGCGGGCGACTGGACGCCGCGGCAGAGCCAGATGAACTGGATCGACTCGACCCTGCACGGCGGCGTCACCACGATGATCTCGGCCGGCGAGGTCCATACGCCGGGGCGGCCGCGCGATGTCGTCGGCCTGAAGGCCATGGCGATCGCGGCGCAACGTATGTTCACGGCCTTCAGACCCGGCGGCATGAAGATCCATGCCGGCGCTCCCGTGATCGAGCCCGACATGGTCGAGCAGGACTTCAAGGACCTCGCCGATGCGGGAGTCACGCTGCTGGGCGAGGTAGGGCTCGGCGGCGTCAAGGACGGGCCGACGGCACGTCGCATGGTGGCCTGGGCGCGGTCCTACGGAATCCAGTCGACGATCCACACCGGCGGGCCCTCGATCCCCGGCTCCGGCCTGATCGACGCCGCCGTGGTGCTCGAGGCCGACACCGACGTGGTCGGCCACGTCAACGGCGGCCACACGGCGCTGCCGGACCGCGAGATCCGCTGCATCTGCGAGGGCTGCCGGCGCGGGCTCGAGATCGTCCACAACGGCAACGAGAGGGCGGCGCTCTACACGATGCGGACGGCGCGCGAGATCGGGCAATTGGAGCGCGTCATCCTCGGCACCGACGGGCCGGCGGGTTCGGGCGTGCAGCCGCTCGGCATCCTGCGCATGATCTCGATGCTGTCGTCGTTGGGAGAAGTTCCGGCCGAGCTGGCCTTCTGCTTCGGTACCGGCAACACGGCGCGGATGCGCACGCTCGACTGCGGACTGATCGAGGTCGGGCGGGCGGCGGACTTCACCTTCCTCGACCGTCCCCAGCACGGCGCCGGCCGCACGCTGCTGGAGGCGGTCGAACTCGGTGACCTGCCCGGCATCGGCATGGTGATGATCGACGGCATCGTCCGCACCGGCCGCAGCCGCAACACGCCGCCGGCCGTGGCCGTGCCGGAGGTGGTCGCGAACTGAGGTCAGCGGCGGAGCCGACAGACACGTCCAACGTCACCCTCGTCTTGAGCCGGGCCTGAAGGGCCCGTGTCGAAAGACGAGGGCTCCAGAGTTCCGCGGCGGGGCTGGCTCCTCCCCGGGCTCGTCCTTCGACACGGCCGCTGCGCGGCCGGCTCAACAGAGCTTGGCGAGCAGGGCCGTGAGGGTCACCCGCTCGACGGGGTCGAGTGGCGCCAGCGTGTCCTCGGTGATCCGCGCGGCTTGGCCGAGGAGCCTGCGCACCGTCGCTTCGCCTTCCGCCGTGAGGGCGACGAGGTGGCGCCGGCGGTCGGTCGGATCGGGCCTCGTTTCGGTGAGACCGCGGGCGGACAGACGGTCGATGACGCCCTTCACCGTTGCGGCATCCATCGCCACCAGGCGGCCCAGCAAGTTCTGGCTCAGGGGGCCGCGTTCCTGCAGCTTCGCCAGGGCGGCCCATTGCATCGCCGTTACCTCGCCCTCCATCCCCATCGTGAAGATGGCGGCGTGGCGCTGAACGACCTGACGCAGGACGAAGCCGATCTGATCGTCGAGCCTGTAGTCCGGGATGTCCGCGATGGCCGTACCTCCCGCGAAAGCCGCTTCGCTGTCGAGAGAGGATACCCCGAGTCTTCGCCGCGGACCTCCTTCCGACGAGGCAGTAGGCTTGTGCGGACCTGCGAAACGCAAGGTTTTAGAACGTCGATCCCTCGTCGGGCTTTGCCGTCAAGGTTTGAACGATGCGAGGACCGCCTTCGACACCTTGCAGATGTAGGTGTATTTCGGATTGACCACCTGTGTGCACCGCGCCTCGGCGATCTGGCCCAACAGCAGGTAGGCGTCCGGCTCGGACATGTTCCAGTCGTCCGCGAGCCAGTAGATCATCTCGGCGAAGGCGATCCGCATGGCGTCTTCCAACGGCCGGGCACAGCCGATCGTGCAGATGTGGGTCGCGGTCTCGATGCGCGGATGGCCGAGCCGTTTGGGGGCTTTCTCGATCGTGATCCGTAGGGTGACGTCGGCGCCGATCTCGGTCGCCCCCATCCCGACCGCCTCGCCGTCGCCTTGAAGTGCGTGGCAATCACCGATGAAGAAATGCGCGCCGGGCTTCTCTACCCGGAGCATGATCGTGCTGCCGGTCGTGACCTCCTGAACGTCGAGGTTGCCACCATGCGTGCCATTGTCGACCGTCAGAACGGCGCCATGCACCGGTGCCACGCCGATCACCCCCGCCATTGGCTTCACCGGAAGCTTGAGGTTTTCGTTCCAATGGACGTAGCCATCGAGCACGTCCACGACGCGGGTCTGGATGCCCCACTCCTTGCGGCGCACCCAATCAGGGAACATGCCATGGCCGGGCCAGAGGGAAGTGTAGCCCCGCTTGTCGAGGTCCATATCGAGGATTTCGACTTTCAGCATGTCGCCGGGCTGTGCACCGACGACCTCGATCGGTCCCGTCGCGCCGTTGACGAACGGAAAGGTGACGTCGGCCTCGGTGAGAGTCTGCCCGAGTTCCTTGATCACGCCATCGCCGATGTTGATGACGCATTCCACCAAAACGGTCTCACCGGGCGTAACCGAGGCCACGAAATCCTCGTCGCCCGACAGCGCGTATTTGATCGTACCTTGCTTGCTGATGCGCTTGCTCATCGCTGCTCCGAAAATTGTGCGAGAAAGGTTGGCGTCAGACGGCGCGGCGCCAAGGCGTCAACGCCTGTTCGACCTTGCCCACGACGAAGGTCAGCATCAGCGCCAGTGCAATGGTGCCTACCAGCGAGGCGAAGACTTTCGGGATCGCGTAAAGCGAACCTGCCTGAAAAATAGCGTGGCCGAGCCCGACGGAGGAGGACATGAACTCCCCGACAATGGCGCCGATCAGCGCGAAACCGACGGTCAGCTTCAATCCGGCAAAGATGTCGGTGAGGCTCGCGGGAATCACCAGCTTGGCGAAGATCTGCCGCTTGCGGGCGCCCAGCGTCCGAAACAGGTTGATCTGGTCAGGATCGACCCCAAGCGCGCCCTTGTAGGATGTCACCAGCGCAACGACCACAACCGACAGCGTCGACATGGCGACTTTGGAAAGGAGACCCGTGCCGAACCAGATGATGATGATCGGCGCCAGCGCGATGATGGGAATCGAGCCAATCGCGATGACGAAGGGTTGGACCACTCGCGAGATGAAGAGGGAGTACCACAGCGACAGCCCGGCGATGGTCCCGATCACATTGCCGATCACGAAGCCGAGGATGGTTTCGAGCGCCGTGACCCCGCCGTCGCGCAGTAAACTGCCGTCGGTGATCATCTGCCACAAGAAGTGCCAGATCGCCGAGGGCGAGCCGAACATGAAGGCAGATTGGGTGCTTTTGGACGTTCGCCATTCCCAGAGGCTCAGAAGCAGAATCAGGCAGACTGCCTGAACGAGAAGAACGAGCAGGTTTGCGCGGAGCCGCAGCAGACGAAGACGCCGCGCCGCCAGATCCGGCGTGCCGATCTGGTCGATGATCGCCGTCATGTCAGATCTCCGTCGGTGTGCGGCGGACGTCGAGGTCGGCCCAAATCTGGCGGACGTAGTCGCCGAAGCCTGCGCTTTCGCGCGCCGCAATCATGTCCCCTGGTGGCGAGTCGAGCGTGATCGAATAGGCGGCTTTCACCATCGTGGGGCGTCGCGTCAAAACCAGTACGCGATCGGCCACCGAGACGGCCTCCTCGGTGTCGTGAGTGATCAGCAGGGCCGATTTGCGGCTATTCCGCACGAGCTTCACGGTATCGCTCTCAATCAGCAGCTTGGTCTGGAAATCCAGCGCCGCGAAGGGTTCGTCCAGCAGGAGCACATCGGGATCATTCACGAGGGTTCGTGCGAGGGCAACCCGCTGCCGCATCCCGCCCGACAGAGTGGAGGGGTAGCTGTCGGCAAAGCCGTGCAGACCGAGTTGATCGAGGAGAGCCCTGGCCTTGTTGTCCGCTTCGACGGCCGGGACGCGACGGATCTCCAGGCCTAGCTTCACATTGTCGACCGCAGTCCGCCACGGCAGCAGCAGGTCCTTCTGCAGCATATAACCGACATTCGCGGGTCTGCTCCCACGCGGATCGAGGGGCTGCCCGTGCCAGAGTATTCGACCCGAATCCGCCGGAATCAGGCCGCAAACCACGTTGAGCAACGTGGTCTTGCCGCATCCCGAAGGCCCCACGATGGCGACGATCTCTCCCGATGCCAGGGTGAAGCTGAGATCCCCGACGACGGGTGTCACCTTGCCGGGCGACACGTAGCTCTTGGAGAGATCCTGCACCGCCAGGGGCAACGCGGCGACTAGGGCTTCCGTCGAGCCGTTCGCCGCCGGAGCGGCAGCCCCAATCATGCCGGTTAGCCCGCCATCTTCACCGCCCTGTCGGCGTAGCTGTTGTCGATCACTTGATCGAATGAGACTGTACCTTTGATGTTCCCGAGGTACGTCTGCATGCTCATAAGGTTGGCCCAGGCGTCTTTCTGAGTCACGACGGTCTGGGCCGGAATGAGGTATTTCAATTCGGCATCGATCGCCGCATCCGCCACCTCGCCGGGGATGTCCGGGAATTCCAGGCGGGCGACCTGCTTGGCATAGGCGGGGTCAGCATAGGTCCTGCGCGACGCCTGTTCGAAGGATGTCACCAGCGCCTGGACCATCTCGGGGTCTTTCTGAAGCGTGCTCGGCAGCACCATGATGCCCGTATTGCAGAACGGACCCGTGTAGGTCGAGAAATCGAACACGATCTTCGCCCCCTGAGACACCGCCTGCGCGACGCCGGGCTGATAGGCGACCGCGATGTCGGCCTGGCCAGCCAACATCGCGGCGATTTCCGTCCCAGGACTGACCGGAACGATCGTGGCATCCTCGCCGAGCTTCATGCCGTTGCTCTCGATGAGCCGCTTGGTCACGCTGAAGTTAGTGTTGGGCTCGGGCGAGGTCGCGATCTTCAAACCCTTGAACTTCTTGGGATCGGTGAACGGCTCCAGCGTTTTCGAGACACCGAAATAATGGGCGCGCTGCACTACTGTGCCGACCACCATACCGGGTCCGCCGTTCTCGCGGGAAATCACAGCCATGGTGGCGTCGCCGATCGCAAAGTCCGCGGAGCCACCGAGTACGGCTGCAAAGGTCTGAGTGTCGCCACCGGCCGCGCTGACCTGCATGTCGAGGCCGTTCTTCTGGAAGATGCCGGCATGCAGGCCGACATAGAGGTTGATGTAGCCGAGATTGTGCACGGCTTCGCTAAAGCGCACGGTCTTCAAAGCTGCAGCGGCGGCAGTGCGGCCCAGCAGTGGCAGGGCGGAGGCACCCAGCGCGGCGCCGGCCGAGCCTTTGATGAAATTGCGTCGGCTAACGGCGTGTGAAGTGTCGATGCTCATCGTCGAACTCTCATGTGACCGGAACTGCGCAGAGGACAGCCGCTATCTTTTCCAGTCTCGATACTAACTCAAGCCCCGATATTGGGCTCGCGGCTGCTCATAAAACACGCAAATTGGTGCGTAGGATGTTGTTTAAGCCCTTTTTTCGTGAGGTGTTTACTTCTAAGACGCTGGCCGCGTGCTTCACCGTAGCGCTCGAAGACCATAATGGCAGAAGTGCCATTTAGGCGTTGAGGCACTGCCTTTAAGATCAGCAGCCATCGAGTTCGCCACCTTCGCTGCCCCGCACGCAGTGTCGTCGGGGCCGGAGGTCGAAACGGTCGAGATCACAGGACGGCGCGGTCGGACGGTCCGCCTAGCGGAGGCGCAGGGCGGCGTAGCGTCCGACGACAGTAGCGACACGGGGCTCGTTGGGAGGCGCCCCGACCGGGCCGAGATCGCTGCGTGTCATGGTCGGACTGGAAAGCGGGCGCGGACTGAGCGGAACCGCCCCGGAGAGACGGGCCGCCTCGCATTTTAGGCGATGGTTCTCCTGCTCGAGATCCCTCAATGCCCTCACGGCGAAAGGTTTCAGGTCGCCGAATTTGCTCCGCCAACGAAACAGCGTCCGCGAGGAGATTCCGAAGGCTTCGCAGATCTCCTGAGGCGGCCGGCCAGCTTGGAATTCGCGAACGACGGCGCAGATTTCGATATCCGAATATGCCGAGCGACGCATGTGGTCTCCGTCTGAAGCGGACGAGCGAAGGCGCTTTGCTTGCAGGGTGGGATCCTGCCAGAAACACCGGAACGCAAATGGCTTGCCAGATCGGCCGAGCTTGGACAGAGCACGATTGCCCATGACCAAACGCCATGAGATCCCGCCGTCGCCGGACATGATGGTCTGGGGCTATCTCGAAGCGAGCCGGCCGCCGATCCGATATGTCGCGTCAGGTGATACCGTGACGTTGCATTCTTTTCCTGCCGGTGGTGTCGAAACGCTTCCCGCCGATCCGTTACTCGTCGATCCCGATTATCGGCTCGCTCTCGACACGCTGCCGCAGGGACCCGGCCCACATTTCATCACCGGCCCTGTGCATGTCGCCGGCGCTATGCCGGGCGACACCCTTCAGATCGATATTCTCGACGTGAAGATTCGCCAGGATTGGGGCTTCATGGCGATTCTACCATTGCTCGGAACACTGCCGGAGGAGTTCACCGACTATGAGATCGTGCACGCCCTGATCGATCATCGGCGCAATGTCGCGACCATGCCCTGGGTGACCGAGCTATCGCTGGCCCCATTCTTCGGCATCCTGGCCACGGCACCACCTCGGGCCTGGGGCAGGGTTGGCTCGCCTGTGCCGCGTGCCTTCGGAGGAAACATGGACAACAAGGAACTGCGGCCGGGGACGACGTTGTATCTGCCCGTGTTCAACGAAGGAGCGTTGTTCTACGCGGGAGACGGTCACGCGGTCCAGGGCGACGGCGAGGTGAGCATCACCGCCCTGGAGACGGGTGTCACGGGGACGTTCCGGCTGACCGTGCGGGAGGACATGAAGCTCACATGGCCCTTTGCCGAGACCGCCACTCACCTGATGTCCATCGGCCTCGACGACGACCTCGACGATGCTGTCAAACAGGCCGTGCGCGAAATGGTCGGTCACATCTGTGCCCGCTCGGACCTGACCCGGAACCAAGCCTATCTGTTGTGTTCGCTGGCCGGTAATCTTCGGGTCACTCAGTTCGTGGACGGCAATAAGGGCATCCACATGCTTTTCCCCAAGGCGCACCTGTGACACAGCGCGATGCCACTACCGTCCAGGGATCGACAGGGACGGATGGAAGACGGCTTCTGCGCAGGCGCGCTGCTCAAGCCAAGCGCCTGGTACGGGTTGGCTCACCACATCGAACGGAGGGGCATGGCACGTTATTCCACTCGTAAGACGGTAGCCGGAGGCTCGCAGAACACTTGGTCACAGCCAAGGTGCACCAAAACAAAAAGAGCGGCCCAAGGCCGCTCTTTCTGGTCAAACACAGAAAAATGATGTGGTCGGAGTGATAGGATTCGAACCTACGACCCCCTCGTCCCGAACGAGGTGCGCTACCAGGCTGCGCTACACTCCGACACTCCGGCGCACGCTGTGGGCCGGTAGGAGGTCTATAGCGAAGCCCGCCGGTTATCGCAAGTCCGCGCCAGGGTTATGCGCGTCTTCGCCGGATGATGAAGCCGGAGACCGACGGCGTCGTCGGACATCCGGTGACATCCCGAGATCGAGGCCGGACCGCCGATCGGCGAGGAGTGCCGCGGACATCCCTCGAGGTCAGGCGGGCGTGAAGTTCATCGCCACGCCGTTGATGCAGTAGCGCAGGTGGGTGGGGGGCGGGCCGTCGGGGAAGATATGGCCGAGGTGGCTGCCACAGGTGGCGCAATGGACTTCCGTCCGCACCATGCCGTGGGACCGGTCCTCCGTTGTTTCGACCGAGCCCTCGATCGGCAGGTTGAAGCTCGGCCAGCCGGTGCCGCTCTCGAATTTCACGCTGTTCTCGAACAAGGGCGTGTCGCAGCCCGCGCAGGAGAAGGTGCCGCTGCGCTTCTCGTGCAGCAGCGCGCAGCTGCCGGGCCGCTCGGTGCCGTGACGCCGCATTACCTGATACTGGTCGGGCGTCAGCATCGCCCGCCATTCGGCATCGCTGCGGGTCACCGGGAAGGTCTGAGTGTCGTGCGTCATGGGGACGGGCTCCGCTTGAGGGGCGACTGCTCCGGCCGAAGCCGGGCGCCGCACGCCTCCGCACCTGTCCATCCGGACGCCGTCCGTCAAGAGCGACCCGCCTCGGCCGCGGCATCGACGGCGTCGGGCGGCGCCAGGAACGCCGCATCGGCCCCGTGTGGCTTGTAACGGGCGCCGATGATTCGGGCGAGGTATGACCGCACCTCGCCCGGCTCTGATCCCTGCCTCAGATCGAGCCCGCTTCGACCATGAAATTGTTCGCGGTGCACATGGCGCTGTCGTCGGAGGCGAGAAACAGCGTCATGCGGGCCAGATAGACGGGGTCGATCAGGTCGGGGAGGCACTGGCGGCGGAGCTGCGCCTCGATCTTCTCGGGCGTCACCCAGAGCTGCTTCTGCCGCTCCGTCATCACCCATCCCGGCACGACCGTGTTGACGCGGATACGGTGCGGGCCGAGGTCGCGGGCGAAGCTGCGCGTCATGCCATGCACGGCCGCCTTCGCGCTGGTGTAGACCGGCATGCCGCCCGACGCCTCCCACCAGGAGTTCGAGCCCATGTTGATGATCGAGCCCCGCCCGGCCGCGATCATATCGGGCGCGACGGCCTGGGTGACGAAGAACATGTGGCGCAGGTTGGTGGCGATCCTCTCGTCGTAATAGTCCGGCGTCACGTCTTCCCAGCCGTGGCGGTCGTCGCGCGCCGCATTGTTGACCAGGACGGTGGCGCCCCCGATAGATGCCTTCAATTCGGCCACGGCGCTCTTCAGGGCCGCGACGTCCCGCAGGTCGCAGCGGGCGAAGCGCACCTCGCCCCCGAGTTCGGCGGCGAGCGCCTGGCCGCGCTCGGCGTCGATGTCGATGAAGCCGACGCGGGATCCCTGTTCGGTGAAGGCCCGCACCAGATATTCGCCGATGCCCGAGGCGCCGCCGGTGACGAGGACGGTGACGCCCTTCAAAGACGGATAGCTGGCGAAGGTCATGCGTGGCTCCCTGAGATTTGTCGGACCCATAGCCGAAGCGATCGCATCTGTCAGGCTCGGGACAGGGATGCGGCGACATGCCGGCCGCGTGCGTCAGCCCTGCGCGGACAGGATGGCGTCAAAACGGGCTCTGACGGCCTCCGCCGTCTCGGCGATATGCCGCTTCAGCGTGGCATGATCCGGCAGCGCGACCGCGCGGGCGAGGCGGCGCTTGAGACCGGTTCCGGCCCGGTCGCCGTCGAAGATGCCATCGACGGAGAGCCGGATGACCTGCGTCAGGTCGGTGTAAAGGGCCGCGGCTCCGGTGAGCAGGTCCTCCGCATCCGGCGCCAGCAAGCCGTGGCGGCGCGCGGCGGCGAAGACCGCCGTGGTCGAGAGGCCGAGAAGATCCGGGTGACCCGTCGCGTACCGCAGCACGAGGAACTGGGCCAGGAATTCCACATCGAGCTGGCCGCCCGGCATGAGCTTCAGGTCCCAGGGTCCCGCATGTGGCTTGCCCGCTTCGACGAGAGCGCGGAGATCCTTGATCTGGTGCCCCAGAGCAGGGTCCGGTGGGCGGAGCAGGGCGGCCTGGATCGCGCCCTCGATCCGGGCTCCCAGGCCGGCGTCCCCCGCAACCACGCGCGCCCGGGTAAGGGCCATGCGCTCCCACGTCTCGGCCTCGCCGGCCTGATACTGGACGAAGCCGCTGAAGCGTGTCGCGAGCGGCCCTTGGTTGCCCGAGGGGCGAAGCCGCATATCGACCGCGTAGAGCGGGCCTCGCCGAGTCGGCGCCGTGAGGGCGCCGATCAGCCGCTGCGCCAGCCGCGTGTAATAGCGCGAGGGGGCCAGCGGGCGTGGCCCATCGCTGTCGGGCGCCTCCGGGTCGGAATCGTAGATCACCAGGAGGTCGAGGTCGGACGACGCCGTCATCTCGCGCGAGCCGAGCTTGCCCATGGCTACGACCGCGAGGGCGCCCCCGGGAACGCGGCCGTGATCGGCAGCGAAATCGGCCTCGGTCCGGTCGAGCAGCGCGCGGAGGATCGCCCCGCCGAGATCCGAATAGCCCTCGCCGGCCCGGTTCGGGGCGATGGCGCCGGACAGAAGCCGCAACCCGATCAGGAAGGATTCCTCCCGGGCCACGTCGCGGGCGCGGTCCAGCACCTCCTCGGTCGTGCCTGTTCGGGCCGCGATCCGCGCCTCTATCTCGGCCGGAGCGGCGTCTCGTTGCAGCGCCGGGTCGATGGCGGCGTCGAGGAGATGCGGCCGCACCGCGACCGTGGAGGCCAGGCGGGGCGCTACGCCCAGCATGTCGGCGTAGAGCTCGCGCAGAGCCGCATTCGAGCGCAAGATGCTGAAGAGCTCGGTGGCGGCGGGCAGGCGGCCCAGCACGGCATCGAAACCCGCCAACGCGGCATCGGGATCGCCCGACCGCGCAAAGGCTTCGAGCAGGTCCGGCACCAGCTCCGTCAGGATCTCGCGAGCCCGGCCGCCGAGCGTGGCGGGCCGCCGCCCGAAATGCCAGCCCCGCACGATCTCGACCGCCTCAGGAGCCCTGGCGAAACCCATCCGCCCCAGCGTCTCGACGGTCTCTGGGTCCAGCGTGTCGCCGGAGAAGACCAGCATACCGGCGGACGCATCGAGCCCCGATGCCTGTTCGAAGAGCCGGGCGTAATGCGCCTCGACGGTCTTCATCTCCGTCAGAAGCGCGTCCTCGAAGGCGGCGCGGTCCGGAAAGCCGGCGAACAGGGCCAGCCGGTGCAAGCCGCTCGCATCGGCGGGCAGGCGCTGCGTCTGCTCATCGTCGATCATTTGCAGCCGATGTTCGACCGTGCGGAGCAGCCGGTAGGCCCGGGCGAGATCATCGGCAGCGGCGGCGTCGATCCAACCGTCCTCGGCGAGGCCGGCCAGCATGGCGAGCGTGCGCGCACCGCGCAGCGTCGGGCGCCGACCGCCGAAGATCAGTTGCTGGGTCTGGACGAAGAATTCGATCTCGCGGATGCCGCCACGGCCGACTTTCACGTCATGGCCGGCTACCGCCACGCTGGCGTGACCCTTGAAGGCGTGGATCTGCCGCTTCATCGCATGGATGTCGGCGACCGCCGCGTAATCGAAGTAGCGCCGCCAGATGAAGGGGGCTAGGTCGGCCAGGAATTCGGCACCGAGCGCGAGATCCCCGGCGACGGGCCGCGCCTTGATGTAGGCGGCGCGCTCCCAGTTCTGGCCGAGGGCCTCGTAATAGGCGAAGGCCGCGGGCAACGACACCGCCACGCCGGTCGAGGCGGGATCGGGGCGAAGGCGCAGGTCGACGCGCAGCACGTAGCCGTCTCCTGTCCGCTCGCCGAGCAGTCGGACGAGGCTCTTGGCGAGGCGGACGTAGAAGGTCGGTGCCACCGTGTCGGGAGCGAGCCGCGGCGCGGCAGGGTCGTAGAAGATCACGAGGTCGATGTCGCTCGAATAGTTGAGCTCGCCGGCGCCACCCTTGCCCATGGCGAGGACCACAAGTCCGGAGCCGGGACCCGGCGCTCCGTCGGCCTCGAGGATCTTGCCGGCGGCCGCGGCATCGCGGAGCAGGGCATCGACGGCGCAGGCCACGGCACGATCGGCGAAACGCGTCATGGCTTCCATGACCGCGTCGAGCGTCCAGGCCCCGCCGAGATCGCTGAGGCCGAGCAGCAGGGCCACGGCGGCCTTGGCGCGGCGCAACACCGGCATCGTGGCCTCGGCGCTCGCCGCGGCGACGCATCCCGCCGCCATGGCGTCGAGCGCCTCGTCGAAAGAGAGCCAGGCGGGGCGCAAGAGCAGGGCCGCGAGGCGGTCGGGATCTGCCGTGGCGAGGCGCCAGAGATAGGGCGAATGATCGGCGACGCCGAGCAGGAGAGCCGCGACTCCGGGCTGAGCGACGAGAGCGTGCAGCGCGTGTCCGGCGGGCAGGCCGGTCCGCCAGTCCCGAAGCTTGGTCTCGGCGAATTCGGGAGCGGCGGCGCGCGGCGCGGTCACCAGCGAGGCGGCGAGACTCGGGCCGTCATGGCGAGATCGCTCGGGTTCAAGGCTCATCCGCCACTCCTGCCAAGGCGCCACGCCTGAACAAACAGTCCGACGCAGGAGAGGGTGTCACGGCAGATTGTCTTTGAGGAAGATATCGATCCGCACCGGCTCGGGGCGATAATCCTCCTCGCCATCCGCGACGGCCTTGAGCGTCTGCACGGCCCGGCGCACCTCGTCCGAGGGACTTTGGTTAATGGCGGCGTCGAAGGTCCCGTCCAGCAGGGCCTCGCGCATGAACGGAGTCAGTTCGTGACCGATCGCGACGACCTGGGCTGCCCGGCCGGCGGCGTCGAGGGCGCGTGCAATGCCGCGGTTGCCGGCGCCCATGCTGTAGAGGCCGACGAGGCCGTCAGACGTCCTCAAGGCCTCGGTGACGAGCGGCTCCGTCACGGTCCAGTCGTCGAGCCCTTCGGCGACGGGCAGCACCGTCAGGTGGGGAAAATCGAGCGCCATGACCTGAGCGAAGCCGAGCCGTCGTTCGGCATGGTCGCGCAGTGTCATGCGACCCGCCACCGTCAGGACGCAGCCGCGGCGCGCGCCGACGAAGCGCCCCAGCAAGGAGGCGGCGACGCGGCCCGCCGCGACGTTGTCCGGGCCGATGAAGCAGAGGCGCCGCGACGGCGTCGCGTCGGACACCATCGTGACGACCGCGATGCCGTCGGCATGTAGTTGTGCGATCGCGTCGCGGACCTCGGGCGCGTCGACCGCCACCACGGCGACGCCCATGATGTCCAGGTCGCGGCAGCCGCGGAGTTGCCGCGCGAGGTCGAGCGGATC
>JAYVMK010000450.1:0-6202 GCA_043758995.1 Lichenibacterium sp.
CGAGGTTCTCGACAAATCGATCGAGCTGGTTCAGAAACTCGCCGGCAAGCGGCCGACCGGCTATGTGGCGCCCTGGTGGGAGTTCTCCACCGTCACCAACGAGCTGCTGCTCGAGCGCGGCATCAAATACGACCACTCGCTGATGCACCATGATCACCAGCCCTATTACGTGAGGGTCGGGGACAGCTGGACCACCATCGACTACTCCAAGACGCCCAAGGAATGGATGAAGCCGCTGAAGCGCGGCCACGAGACGGGGCTCATCGAGATTCCGGCCAGCTGGTATCTGGATGACCTGCCGCCCATGATGTTCATCAAGAAGGCGCCGAACAGCCACGGCTTCGTCAATCCACGCGACATCGAGCAGATGTGGCGAGATCAGTTCGACTGGGTCTACCGCGAATATGACTACGCAGTCTTCCCGATCACCATCCACCCTGACGTCTCGGGCCGTCCGCATGTCTTGATGATGCTGGAGCGACTATACGCTCACATGGCGTCTCACCCCGGCGTCAAGTTCGTCACCATGGACCAGATGGCCGACGACTTCGCCCGCCGCTCCCCGCCAAAGGCCTGACGCCGCATGTGCGCGCTCTGCGGCGTCCTGGGTGCCTCGGAGCACTGGGCCGACGCCCACGCCCGGCCCGGAGCCTTCACGCGCAACACCGGCCCGCTGGAGCGCCGTCGCGAGCGTGCCCGGCGGGTCGGCGCCGCCAACCGCGTGCTCGGGGCCTTCGGGATGGTGCTGTCGGACTGGCAGGGCATCGCCTTCCTGCTCTCGACCCGCACCGGCAAGACCGCGCTGGTGGGGGATCTCGGCCACCTCTGGGCGAGCGCCGAGGCGCTCGCCGGCCGCGCCCTCGACCCGCTCGACCACGTCCTGCTCGAGCGGCTCGAGGCGACGCCGTGACGGAGGTGCCGGACTTCACGCCGGTGACCCTGCTCACGGGCTTCCTCGGCTCGGGCAAGACCACGCTCCTCTCCCGGCTGCTCGCCGACCCGACGCTCGGCGACACGGCCGTGCTCATCAACGAGTTCGGCGAGGTGGCGCTCGACCATCATCTCGTGGAGCGCATCGACGATACGATGGTGCTGCTGCGGTCCGGCTGCATCTGCTGCACGGTCCGGGGCGAACTCGCCGAGGCGATCCGGGATCTCCATTCCAGGCGCGCCCGAGGTCTCGTGCCGCCCTTCCGCCGTCTGGTCATCGAGACGACGGGCCTCGCCGACCCGCTCCCCGCCATGACGACCCTCACGGCCGATCCCGTCCTGCGCCACCATTTCCGCATCGGAGCCGTCATTGCGACCGCCGACGCCGTCAACGTGGCGCGCCAACTCGCGACCCAGCCCGAGAGCCTCAAGCAGGTGGCGGTCGCGGATCGATTGATCCTCACCAAGGCCGACCTCTGCGACGCCGCGACGGCGGCCGCGGCGGTGAACGCCCTGCGCGCCGTCAACCCCGACGCACCGCTCCTCGTCGTCGGAACCGACCGGCTCGACGCGGGCGACATCCTCGACGGGCGACCGCTGCCGAACGGCATCGGCGCCTCACCCCTCGGCCTACGCTGTGACCCGGTCGCCGATCTTCCGGACGGGCTCCACGGCACCAGCCTCTCCTCCTTCTCTATCGTGGTCGAGGAGGCCGTCGACTGGACCGCGTTCGGGATCTGGTTGTCGGCTTTGCTCCATCGGCACGGCGACCGGGTGCTGAGGGTCAAGGGGCTGCTCAACGTCGCCGGCAGCGAGGCGCCCGTGGCCATCCACGGCGTCCAGCAACTCGTCCACGTGCCGGTCCATCTCGCCGCCTGGCCGGACGACGACCGGCGTTCGCGCCTCGTCTTCATCACCCGCGGTCTCGATTCGCAGGTGATCTCGCGCTCGCTGCGCGCCTTCGGCGTGCTGGCGCGGTCCGCCGCCGCCGAGGCGGCGGCATGATCCGGCGCCCCGCTCGGCACCGCCCGCGCCTGCGCGTGCTCGGCACCGAGATCACGCTGATCGATACGCTACGCCGACAGGCCGAAGCCGAGCTCGACGTCGAGATCGTCTTCGAGAAGCTCGACTTCATCGATGCGCAACGCAAGGCCGCGACGGACCCCGACAGTTACGACGTCTACGACCAGTGCTTCCACAGCCTCGACATCGTCTGGTTCTGGCGGGCCATCCAGCCCATCGCGCTCGATCGCATCACGCGGTGGGGCAGCGTCAGTCCGCTGACCAAGACCGGGCGGATCGGGCCCGCCGCCTCCGCGGGACGCGGCGACGCACCCGCCCGCAAGCTCTACGTCCAACCCGATTCCGCGCTCTCGTCGCGTCCGTCGGATCGGATCAGCATGCTGCCGACCGTCCATAACCTCGACAGCTTCTCCTACCTCGCCGACGTCTTCCCCGACCGGCAACCCGAGCATGCGAGCTGGGGGTGGCTGTTCGATCCCGAGGCGCGCGGCAGCGTCGCCCTGGTGAACGAACCCGCGATCGGCGTCTTCGACGCCGCCCTGGCCTTCGAGGCGCGGGGGGAGCTGACCTTCGGCGACATAGGCAACATGAGCGTGGCCGAGATCGACGCCCTTATGGCCCGGCTGTCGGTCCGGCGCCGCGAGGGCTGGTTCGCCGGCCTTTGGCGCACCTCGGCCGACGCCGCTCGCGACATGGCGGAGCGCCGCGCCGGCGTCGGCAGCATGTGGTCGCCCGGCATCATGGCGCTTCTCGGTGCCGGGGTCCCCATCCGCGAGGCCGTCCCGCGCGAAGGCTACCGAGCCTGGCATAGCGGCCTCTGCCTGTCGGCCCGGCTAGAGGGAGAGAGACTCGACCTCGCCTATCGCTATCTGAACTGGTGGCTCGAGGGCACGGCAGCCCCCGCAATGGCGCGCCAGGGTCTTTACATGTCGGTTCCCGATCGGGCTCGCGCCCATATGGAGCCCGACGAGTGGAGCTACTGGTACGACGGGTCGCCGGCGCCGCGCGATCTTCCCGGTCCGGACGGACGCACCGTCATCCCGGCGGGTGCCGCGCGGGCCGGGGGATCCTACGGGGAGCGCGCCAGCCGCATCTCGGTGTGGAACACCACGATGGACGAGTACAACTACCTCGCCCGGCAATGGGCCCGCTTCGCGGGGTCCTTCGCGTGAGGCTCGCGGGCCCGCTAACTCAAAGCCCTGGCGCCTCCGGCGAACCAGGGCGCCAGCGCGGCATGGACGGCCTCGGCCAGGGCGGCGGCATTCGGCGTGTCGGAATGCAGGCAGAAGCAGGTGGCCTTCACGGGCCTCTCACCGCCGTCGATCGTCGTCAGGATCCCCTCTCGGGCCACCCGGACGGCACGGCGCGCCGCCTCGACCGGATCCTTCGCCGGATGTTCCCGGGTGATGATGAGGTTGCCTTCGGCGCTGTAGTCGAGGTCGATGTAGTATTCGGGGATGAAGGCGAGGCCATATGCGCCATAGACCTCCTCCTGCAGCGTGCCTGCCAGGCCCAGCACCGGCACGCCGAACCGCGCGGCTGCGATGGCGATTCCCTCCGCGACGCCCCGGTCGCGCAGCGCGGCACCGAACAGCGCACCATGTGGTTTGATGTGGTTCAGCGGCAGTCCCTCGGCGGCCAGAAAGCCCTTGAGGGCGCCCACCTGATAGGTGACCATGTCGTCGACCTCGTCGCGATCCATCACCATGGCGCGTCGGCCGAAGCCCTGGACGTCCGGAAAGCCGGGATGCGCACCGACCTTCGCCCCATGACGCTTCGCCAATTGCACCGTGCGCCGCATCGCGCCGGGATCGCCCGCATGGAAGCCGCAGGCCACGTTGACGAGATGCGCGAAGGGCATCAGGGCGGCATCGTCGCCGAACCGATAGAGGCCGTAGGCCTCGCCCATGTCGCAGTTGATCGTGATCGGCATCGCCGCTCCCCCCATGTCGCCGTCCGGCCCTCGACAAGCCTGACGCTCTTGCCGGCGAGGCAGCAAGTGCCGTGCCGACGCGGCCCCGCCTCCGAACCCTACCGGACCCGCCCATGACCGTCACCACCGTGCCTTGCCCGCTCCCCGGGACCTTCTATCGCCGGCCCGCGCCCGACCAGGCGCCGTTCAAGGAGATTGGGGACGCCGTAACGGTCGGCGACACGGTCGGGCTCGTCGAAGTGATGAAGACCTTCATGCCGATCGAGGCTGAGGCGACCGGCACGCTGCGAGCCTTCCACGTCGACGACGAGGAGCCCGTGATGGCCGGGCAACCGCTCTACGATCTCGACGTCTGACGCGATGGCCATCCGCAAGCTCCTCGTCGCCAATCGAGGCGAGATCGCGGTCCGGATCATCCGGGCCGCGCGGAAGCTCGGCATCGCGACCGTGCAGGTGCACAGCCGGGCCGACGCCGACATGCTGGCCGTCCGTTTCGCCGACGAGGCGGTGGATATCGGGCCGCCCTCGGCCGCCAAGTCCTATCTGAACGTCGCCGCGATCGTCGAAGCCGCCAAGGCCACGGGCGCCGACGCCGTTCATCCCGGCTACGGCTTCCTGTCCGAGAACGCCGGTTTCGCCGAGGCGGTCGCGGCGGCGGGTCTCGTCTTCGTGGGGCCGACGCCGCAGACGATCCGCACCATGGGCGACAAGGCGGCTGCCCGCGCGGCGGCCCAGGCGGCGGGCGTTCCCGTCGTGCCGGGCAGCGACGGAACCGTCACGCTCGAAACCGCTCCGGCCATCGCGGCCGGGATCGGCTTTCCCGTCATGGTCAAGGCGGCGGCGGGGGGAGGCGGGCGAGGCATCCGGATCGCCCGCGACGCCGACGAACTGGCGACGCTGCTGCCGCAAGCCGCCGCCGAGGCCCAGGCGGCCTTCGGCAACGGGAGCCTGTACCTCGAACGGTTCATCGGCCGTGCCCGCCACGTCGAGGTCCAGGTCCTGGGCGACGGGCGCTCCGCCATCCATCTCGGCGAACGGGAGTGCTCGCTGCAGCGCCGCCGCCAGAAGGTCTGGGAGGAGGCGCCCGCGCCGGGCCTGCCCGAAGCCGCCCGCGATGCGCTCTGCACTTCCGCGGTCCGGCTGGCCGAGGCCTGCCGCTACAGCGGCGCCGGCACGCTCGAATACCTCTACGACGACGAGACGGGCGAGTTCTTTTTCATCGAGATGAACACCCGCATCCAGGTGGAGCATCCCGTGACCGAGATGGTCACCGGCGTCGACCTCGTCGAGGAGATGATCCGCATCGCCGGGGGCGAACCCCTCCGCTACTGCCAGGCTGATATCGTGACGCGCGGCCACGCCATCGAAGTCCGCATCAACGCCGAGGATCCCACCCGCGACTTCCGCCCCGCCCCCGGCACCGTGACGGCACTGGGGACCCCGGGCGGCTTCGGGGTGCGCTTCGATACGATGCTCTACCCCGGCTACACGGTGCCGCCCTTCTACGATTCGCTGCTCGGCAAGCTGATCGTCTGGGACCCGACCCGCGAGGGAGCGCTGGCGCGTCTCCGGGCGGCACTCGGCGAGCTCAGCGTCGACGGCCTCGCGACCACGGCTGGACTGCACGCAGCCCTGGTCCGTGACCCCGAGGTCGCCGCCGGACGCTTTCACACCCGTTGGCTCGAAGCCTGGCTGGAGCGCAAGCCGCTCGCGCCCGTCCCGCAAAAGGAGAATGCTCCATGACGGCACGCTATTCGTTCGGGGGAGACGAACACGTCTTCGTCGAGATGAGTGAGGAGATGTCGCTCTCCGCCTTCTTCAAGAGCCTGTCGCTCTGCCGGGCCCTGAAGGAGAGCGCCATCCGCGGCGTCACCGAGATCTGTCCCGCGAATGCGTCGCTGCAGGTCAAGTTCAACCCCGATGTCATCGCCCCCGACGATCTCCTGGGCGAGATCAAGTCGCTCGAGGCCGCGTCGGCAACCGTCGATCCGACGCTGCAGACGCGCATCGTGGAGATCCCCGTGCTCTACGACGACCCCTGGACCCGCGAGACGCTGATGCGCTTTCGCGAGCGCCACCAGGATCCGTCGGGCACCGACCTCGATTACGCCGCCCGCATCAACGGCTATTCCGATGCGGCGAGCTTCATCGCGGCCCATGCGGGCTCCCCCTGGTTCGTCTCCATGGTGGGGTTCGTGGCCGGGCTGCCCTTCATGTATCAAATGGTCGAGCGCGCTCGGCAGATCGAGGTTCCGAAGTATCTGAGGCCGCGCACCGACACGCCGAAGCTGACCGTCGGCCATGGCGGCTGCTTCG
>JAYVMK010000451.1:0-3567 GCA_043758995.1 Lichenibacterium sp.
CCCGTGCGTCCGCTGTGCGCTGCAACGCAATGAGGATCGATCGATGGTAGCGCGCATGGACAAGGCGGCACAGCGCGCGGCGCTCCTCGAACTCGGCGCTGCCGTGGCCAAGGAGATGCGGGCCGGACAGGGTGGAGAGAGCGCCGGCGCGGTCGGCGAGGCTCTGGCCGCCATGCCGCAGGCCACGCTGGAGATCGTCGGTCTGATCGGCCGCGAGGCCCGCCGCCGCCGCCCCGACCCGCATCTCGTGGCCGCCCTCGGCTACATCTGCGGGCAGGCACTCGAGAGCCTGCGCTACGGCGTGGAACGGCAGGATCCCGGCGCGACCGCGACGCTCGATGCCGTGCGCGAGAGGCTCGTGGCCGAGGCCAAGTCCGATCGAGCCGATGCCGCGGTGTTGATGCTCGTCACCAAGCAATTCGCCATTGCCAAGCTCGACATCGGCGAGGAGTTGCGCGGTGCCATGGGCGATATCCTCGACGAGCAGGCTGAAGAGGCGGCCGCCGAGGGCGGCGGCGATCTCGACATGGACCGCCACCTCATCGAGCTCGCCCACGAACTCGGCGACGATGCCTTCGCGCTCCACCTCGAATTGGCAGAGACCGCCTCGGCTTTCCCGGTCGATCACCGGCTCGCCATGGCGAGCTTCATGCTCGCGTCGGAGACGCCGTCCGTCAACGAGGCGGCGCTGGGCTGGCTCTTCGACACCGATCCCGATGTGGCGCCGGCGCTTTGCAGTGCCTTGACCGAGGAAGCTGCCGCCGGGCGGCTCGGCGGCACGGCGCTGCGTCGGCTCGTCACGGTGCGCAACTGGCTTCGGCCGGAGGCGCGAAGCGGCATCGACGCCGCCGTCCGCACGGCGCGCCGCCGCGGCGAAGAACCCCTGCCGGTCGCGCCCGCCCAGGTGGAGGAGCTTCGCATCTCGGGGGTCGACGGTTCGGGCGCCGCCAGTGCCTTTGCATTGGTTCGCATGGGGCAGCGCTATGCGGTGGCCTCGGTTCTGTTCAAGTTCGGGCATGGCGTTCGCGACGCCTGGGTGCATCGCGACCTGACGCGCGCCGAGGCCAGGGGCCAGCTCGAGCGGGTGTCGGCCGAGATCGACCTCGTACCGCTGACGCTCGCCATGCTGACCCGCCTGTTGTCCCATATGCTGTCGCTCAACGTCGCCGGATCGCCGCCGCCTTTCGGTACGCTCGATGTCGTGGAGGCGCTGGGCCTCGGTCCTCTCAACCCCGCGCAGGCGGATCCCGACGGGATCACGAGCGAGGTCCTGTCCGACCCGCCGGACACCGATGGGGCAGCGTCGATCCTCGCCGATTCTGCGGCCTGGCCGTCGCGCTACGGCTTCATGGGAAGCTGGTTCGAGGACGATGCCGCGGTCGACGCGGCGCTACTCGGCCGCAAGGGCCTGTCGCGGCCCCGCAAGGTCGACGTCGTCTTGGAGCATGTCGTGGCACCGGCACGTCGCCGCTGGGGCGAGATGCTGGCCTGGATGGCGCTGATCACCGCGGATAACGGCGACCATGACGAGGCCACCCGCTTCGCCGTTGTTGCACAGGCCATGCTCGGCGACCGCCCCGCAGGAGAGGTGCCGTTCCTCCGCGCCATCGCCGACGCGACCGTCGAAGCGCGGCGCTACCGGCGAAGCTGAGCCGGGTCCCTCACCCTTTCCGACGTCATTGCGGCCGGAGCGAAACAACCGAGCCGCACCGGGGTGATCCCAACGCTCAGTCTCGAGAGAGGCCGCTCGAACCGTTTCGGCGTCAGAGCCGCTCATGATCTATCCCGCCGCGCGCGTCGCCGCCGTCAGGGTATTCTCCATCAGCATGGCGATGGTCATCGGCCCGACGCCCCCCGGCACCGGCGTTACGGCAGCGGCCACCTCCATCGCGCCGGCATAATCGACGTCACCGACGAGCCGCGTCTTGCCGTCCCCCTTGTCGGGAGCGGGGACACGGTTGATGCCGACGTCGATCACCACGGCGCCGGGCTTGATCCAATCCGCCTTCACCATCTCGGGCCGGCCGACGGCGGCCACCAGCACGTCGGCGCTTCGGCACAGGGCCGGCAGGTCGAGCGTGCGGGAATGCGCCATCGTGACGGTGCAATCGGCGGCGAGCAGCAGGGCCGCGATGGGCTTGCCGACGAGGTTCGAGCGGCCGATCACGACCGCCTGTTTGCCACGAAGCACCGGCATGACGGAGCGGAGCAGCACCATGGCGCCCGCCGGGGTGCAGGGCACGAAGGCGCGGCTGAAATCGCCCAGCGCCACCCGCCCGGCATTGACCTCGTTCAGCCCGTCGACGTCCTTCTCGGGCGCGATGGTGCGGATGATCGGCAGCGGATCGAGCGGTGCCGGCAGGGGCAGCTGCAGCAGGATGCCGTGGATGGCGGGATCCGCATTGAGATCCGCCACCAGAGCCAGGAGATCGGCCTCGGAGGTGTCGGCGGGCAGCGCATGTTGGATGGAATGGAAGCCGCAATTCTCCGCCATGCGGCCCTTCGAACCCACATAGACCTGGCTCGCCGGATCCTCGCCGACGATGACCACAGCGAGGCCGGGCCTGACCCCGGAGCGGGCCTGCAGCGCCGCAGAGCGGGTCTTCACGCCCGCGATGACGGTTTCGGCTGCCACCTTACCGTCGATGATTGTGGATGAAGTCATGGAGGGTAGACCACCGGCTCGTTTCGGACCTGTCCGGCCCAGACCCCGTCCTAACACAGGTCGGGGAGTGATGTGGCTCCGCCGCCGGCCGCTGACGAGATCCGTCCTAGTCGCCGACGGCCGAAGCAAGGATATTGCGATAGAAGAAGCGAGATGTTCGCCACAAAAATGCCGGTTCCTTCACTCCTGATGTGCCGGGGCGCTGTGGAGACATCTTCATGAAACTGTTACTCGCCGCTACCCTTCCTGCTCTCTTCTCATGTTTATCGGCCCAAGCTCAGACGATCACGATAGGCGGGGGCGGTGGCAATAACTTGCCAGAGGCTTATTCAGTACGCCTCCCGATCCGCGTGACCGAGGGCTTCTCGGTACCGGTGAGCAACGCTGACCCTGCAAGTCCACAGAACCTGGATCAGGCGACCGAGGCCGCACGGAAACAGCTTTACCGCATGATGCTGCAGGAGTGCTCGGCGTTGAGCGAGAGCTTCAATGCGGATTGCCGAATCGCAAGCTTCTCGATCAGCCTGGCCAGGAATTTCGTTCCGCCGAGTGCCAATGCCGTCACGACAAACGGTCCCGGAATCCGCTCCGTCGACGCCAATGTCAGCTACGGCCTGAAGGTCAAAGACTAGACCCGATCACCGCGAGCACGGCCCAAGACTGCGGGCTACGCTCGTGAAGGCGTCCAGCGGAACAGGTCAGAACACCACGGTCTTGTGACCGTTGAGCAGGACGCGGCGCTCGAGATGGAGCTTGACGCCGCGCGCCAGGACACGCGCTTCGACGTCGCGGCCGACCGCCACCAGATCGTCGGCGGAGAGCGCATGGGTGACGCGTTCGGTCTCCTGCTCGATGATCGGGCCTTCGTCGAGATCGGGCGTCACGTAATGGGCCGTCGCGCC
>JAYVMK010000452.1:0-2449 GCA_043758995.1 Lichenibacterium sp.
TTCGGCACGCTGCTCAACGGCGTCGACCATCTGCCCCACACTTACAGTCGCGAGCATCAGGCCTTCACCAAGGGCGAGCCCGAATGGGGCGCGCATCTCGCCGACGAGCTCGAGCGCATCGTCACGCTGCACGATGCCTCGACGGTGGCGGCCGTCATCGTCGAGCCCATGGCGGGCTCCACCGGCGTGCTGCCTCCCCCCAAGGGCTACCTGGAGCGCCTGCGGGCGATCTGCGACAAGCACGGCATCTTGCTGATCTTCGACGAGGTCATCTCCGGTTTCGGCCGGCTCGGCTTCGGCTTCGCGGCGGAGCGCTACGGCGTCATTCCGGACATGATCTGCTTCGCCAAGGGAGTTACCTCCGGCACGGTCCCGATGGGCGGTGTCGTGGTGCGCAAGGGCATCTACGACGCCTTCATGCGCGGGCCGGAGCATGTCATCGAGCTGTTCCACGGCTATACCTACTCGGCGCATCCGCTCGCCTGCGCGGCCTCCCTGGCGGCGCTCGACGTCTATCGGGACGAGGACCTGTTCGGCCATGCGCTGCGCATGGAGCCGATCTGGGCCGAGGCGATCCACGGGCTGCGCGGGCTGCCGAACGTCCTCGACATTCGCACGGTCGGCCTCGTCGCCGCCATCGACCTGGCGTCGAAGCCCGACGCCGTCGGCGCCCGGGCCTATGAGGCGATGGACCGCGCCTTCCGCGAATACGACCTGATGGTCCGCATCACCGGCGACACGATTGCCCTGACGCCGCCGCTCGTCATCTCCGAGACGCAGATCGGCGACATCGCCGACAAGCTGAAGCGTTTGATCTCCACGCTTCACTGACCGTCTGAATCCTCCCCTTCTGCCGCTTGCGGGAGAAGGGGCACGAGCGTAGCGAGGGCGGAGATCGGGGACATCCGAGCCCCCTGCCCCAGTCCGAGTACCATGACCGACCTGACCAAGCCCCGCCTTCCCCGCGGCCTCGCCGACCGCGGCCCGGCCGATCTCGCCGCGACAGACCGCATCATGGCGGCGATCCGCGAGACCTACGAGCTCTATGGGTTCGAGGCGGTCGAGACACCTTTCATCGAATACACGGAGGCGCTCGGCAAATTCCTGCCCGACCTCGATCGGCCCAATGCCGGCGTGTTTTCCTTCAAGGATGACGACGACCAGTGGCTGTCGCTGCGCTACGATCTGACGGCGCCCCTGGCCCGTTCGGTCGCCGAACATTACGAGACCCTGCCGAAGCCTTACCGGTCCTATCGCTCCGGACCCGTCTTCCGTAACGAGAAGCCAGGACCTGGGCGCTTCCGCCAGTTTCTGCAGTTCGACGCCGATACGGTCGGCTCGGCCTCCGTCGCCGCCGATGCCGAGATCTGCATCATGGCGGCCGATACGCTGGAGCGGCTCGGCATCGCCCGCAGAGACTTTGCCATCAAGATCAACAACCGCAAGGTCTTGGACGGCGTCATGGAAGCCATCGGGCTCGGCGAGCCCGGTCAGGCCGGCCAGCGCCTGATCGTGCTGCGCGCCATCGACAAGCTCGACCGGCTCGGACCTTCCGGCGTCGAAGCGCTGCTCGGGACCGGAAGGCGGGACGAGAGCGGTGATTTCACCAAGGGAGCAGGCCTCGCGCCCGACGCCATCGCGCGCGTGCTGGCCTTCACGGCGGCACGGGGCGCCGATGCGGCCGCCACGGTCGATAACCTGCGTCAAGCGGTCACCGGCTCGGCCCGCGGCGAAGAGGGTGTGACGGAACTGGCCGAGATCGCGGCCCTGGTCGCGGCCGCCGGCCGGTCCGACTGCGTGGTCATCGACCCGTCGGTGGTGCGCGGCCTTGAATATTACACGGGCCCGGTCTTCGAGGCGGAATTGCTCTTCAGCGTCGAGGACGAGAATGGTGCGCCCATCCGCTTCGGATCGGTCGGGGGTGGCGGTCGCTACGATGGGCTCGTGGCCCGGTTCCGTGGCGAGCCGGTGCCGGCGACCGGCTTCTCGGTCGGCGTCTCACGCCTCGTCGCGGCCCTGCGTGCCGTTCAGAGTCCCCTGCTCGGCGCGCCACGGCCGCGCGGCCCCGTTGTGGTGGCGGTGCTGGATAAGAGCGAGATGGCGCGATACCAGGGTCTAGTCACGGCGCTGCGTGCGGCCGGCCTCCGGGCCGAACTCTATCTCGGAGCGTCGGGTATGAACGCTCAGCTCAAATATGCCGACAAGCGCAACAGCGCCTGCGCGGTGCTGCAGGGCTCGAACGAGCGCGACGCCGAGGGCGGCCCCGTGGTGATGATCCGAGATCTCGTGCTTGGCGCGGAACTCGCCAAGGGCTCGAAGGACCGTTCCGACTATCTCGAACTGCGGCAGAAGGCACAGTTTCCGGTCAACGAGGCCGCGATGGTCGACGCCGTCCGCGAGGTCCTGGCACGGCATCAGACCGACTGAGTGAGGCGGCTTTGAGAGAGGC
>JAYVMK010000453.1:0-6862 GCA_043758995.1 Lichenibacterium sp.
TTCACGCAATAGAGGCAGTCGTAGATGCAATGATTGGTGAGCAGCAGCTTGAGCAGCGAGATGCAGCGGCCGTCGGGCGCGTAGGAATGGCAGATCCCCGCTCCGGTGATCGAGCCGATACCGCCGGCCTTGACCGGATCCTTGCGGGGCTTGGCGCCCGACGAGGCGCAGGACGCATCGTATTTGGCGGCATCGGCCAGCACGGCCAGCTTCTTGGTGATGTCGAGACGCGCCATGAACCCCGGGAACTCTGTTCGCTAAATGTTCTTCTAACCGAGCGGACCCGGCATGGCGAGTCGCAGGCGGCTCACCCTTTCCGAACTGGGCCGGGGACGAGCTTGTTCAACCGTGCGCGACGGTTTGGCTGTGGATCGACGAGGTCAGCCGAGGTCGATGAGCCTGGCCCGGCCTGCCGCGAGGCCCGATGCGACGCCCATGAGGAGAAGGGTCAAGAACAGAAGCGGCACGGCGCCGAAGCCGCCCTCGGCCTGTCGGATCATGCCCACCAGAAGCGGGCCGCCGGCCGCCAGCGTATAGCCCAGGCCCTGCGCCATGCCGGAGAGCCGGGCCGCCACGCCGGCGTCCGGCGCCCGCAGCAGGATCAGGGTCAGCGCCACGGCGAGAAGCCCGCCCTGCCCCACGCCCAGCACTGCGGCCCAGACCCAGGCGGTGTCGAGCGGGGCGTAGAAACAGCCGGCCAGCCCGATCAGGACGAGGCCGTAGAGGGCCGTTGCGACGGCGCGCTGGTCGCGGCCCCGCGTTGCCAATGCGGGCGCGCCGAGGCAGCCCACCATCTGCCCCACGACCGAAATCGACAGCAGGACACCGGCTGCGGCGGCGTCGAGGCCGCGGTCCCGCATGATCGGAGCGAGCCAGCCGAAAACGCAATAGGCGAGCGCCGACTGCAGCCCCATGAAGAAGCTCACCTGCCAGGCGAGACCGGATCGCCACAGCGGGCGCGTGCCCGCCACGCGCTGAACGGAGACGGAGAGGCGGCGCGGGATGGCGCGCGGCAGCCACAGCAGGGCCGCAGCCGCGGCGGGAAGAGCCCAGACGGCGAGCCCCACCTGCCAGGAACCCGACGCATGGGCGATCGGCACCGTGAAGGCGGCCGCGACCGCCGCCCCGGCGCTGAGCGACATGGAATAGAGGCCGGTCAGTTGCGCGATCCGATCGGGAAAGTCGCGTTTCACCAACCCCGGCAGCAAGACATTGCCGAAGGCGATCCCCGCCCCGGCCACGAGGCCCCCGCCGAGCAGGGTCGGGACGGTGCCGACGCCCCGCAATGCCGTGCCGGCCGCTACGGCGAAAAGCGCCAGCAAGACGGCGCGTTCGGTGCCGAGACGACGCGCCATCGGCGCCGCCGCGAAGGAGAAGACGCCGAGGCAGAGCACCGGCACCGTGGTCATCAGGCTGGCGGCGGCCGGCCCGGCACCGGTGCCGCGCATCACTTCGGGCAGCAGCGCCGACAGCGAGGAGAACAACGACCGGAGGTTCAGAGCGATCAGCATCAGGCTCAGCGCCAGCAGAAGCCGGCCGAGGCGCGAGCCCGCGAAAGGCTGGACGGTGGGCGCTTGCGGGCCGCTGTCGCTCAGCGGGGTGCTCTCGAGGGCGGAAGAGTGGCTGGACGGCGTCGGAGTGACCATGGGCCTTTCGGTCCCACGCCATGCGCCGAGGGTCAATCACCGGTCATGTGATTGTCCAACATTAGGGCAGCGCTTCGGCTGGACCAAAGCCTAGGCCACCCCTATGGTGAGCTTCAAGGGATCCGCCGCAAGGGCATGATCACAATACGGTCGGCGCGCAGCGCCGCCATCGGGAGGATTTGTTATGGGTCGGATCGGCACTGCCTTCATGGCGGCAACGGCACTCTCGGCGACCATGGTTCTCGCGACCTCGGCCCAGGCCGAGACGAAAGACATGAAGATCGCCTTCTCCAACAATTACGCCGGCAATTCCTGGCGCCAGGCGATGCTGAAGAGCTACGACATCGTCACCAAGAAGGCGGTGGACGACAAGATCGTCGGCGCCGCCGACACGTTCACCACGGCCGACAAGGAAGTGCCGACCCAGGCGGCGCAGATCCAAAACCTGATCCTGCAGGGCTACAACGCCATCGTCATGGACGCGGCCTCGCCCGACGCGCTCAACGGCGCCGTGAAACAGGCCTGCGACGCGGGCGTGGTCGTGGTCTCCTTCGACGGGATCGTCACCGAGCCCTGCGCCTACCGCATCGTGGTCGACTTCAAGGGTCTCGGCGAGGCGCAGGTGGATTTCCTCGCCAAGCAGATCCCGAAGGGCGGCAACCTGCTCGAGATCCGCGGCATGGCGGGTACGTCGATCGACGATGCCATCCACAACGGTCTCGTCGAGGGCGTGAAGAAGAACCCACAGTTCAAGATCGTCAACGCCGTCGAGGGCGACTGGGACCAGACCACCGCCCAGAAGGCCGTGGCGACCGTCGTGCCGTCCCTCCCCGAGATCGTCGGCATCGTCGACCAGGGCGGAGACGGCTATGGCGCCGCGCAGGCCTTCAAGACCGCGGGCCGGCCGATCCCGACCATCATCATGGGCAACCGCCAGGACGAGTTGCAGTGGTGGAAAGAGCAGAAGGCCGCGAACGGCTACAAGACCTGGTCGGCCTCGATCGCGCCGGGCGTCTCCACCATGGCGTTCTGGGTGGCTCAACAGGTGCTCGACGGCCGCAAGGACATCCCGCATGACCTGACGGTGCCCTACCTCGCCTTCACGCAGGACAATTTCGAGGCCGCGCTGCCCAAGATCCCGGTCGGCGGCGTCGCCAGCGCCGAATATTCGTTGGCCGATACCCAGAAGGCGATCGACATCAACCTCAAGAAGTAAAGCTCGGCCCGGTCGGATCGGGCCGACTTTGGACTGTTTGCACCCGACCCGACCGAGATCAGCGTAGAGGCCGGCCGCGACTGCAGGCCGGCCTCGCCATTTGTGAAGTCCCACGCGAGGCTCGATGAGCGACGACGTCATCAGGATCACCGGAGCCCAGAAGGCTTTCGGTGCCGTTCGCGCCCTCAACGGCGTGGACCTGGCCATTCCCACCCACGAATGCCTCGGCCTCATCGGCCATAACGGCGCCGGCAAGTCGACGCTGATGCATGTCCTCGCCGGCACGCTGACGCCGGACCAGGCCGGCATCGAGGTCGGGGGCGAGACCGTGCCGCGCTACGGCGTCGACGTGGCGCATCGGCTCGGCGTCCGCTGCGTGTTTCAGGAACTGTCCCTCTGCCCCAATCTGACCGTGGCCGAGAATGCCCGCATCCTGCATCCGGCATTGCGCGGCTTCGGCTGGCGCCGCCGTGCCGCCGCGCTGATCATCGGCAAGCTCGACGAGATCTTCCCGGGCCATGGCATCGCTCCCGAGGCCGTCGTCGGTGACCTGCCGATCGGCACCCGGCAGATGATCGAGATCGCACGCGCTTTCACGACCACGACCGAGCCCGTCAGGCTGGTGATCCTCGACGAGCCGACATCGTCGCTCGACGGCCATACGGCGAGCCAGCTCTTCGCCTTTCTTCGCCGCTCCGTCGCGGACGGTATCAGCGCCATCCTGATCTCGCATATGCTGGGCGAGATCATCTCGACCTCCGATCGCGTCGTGGTGATGCGAGACGGACAGATCGTGACGAGCGGCCCCACCGCGCAGTTCGATCGCGACAAGCTCGTGGCCGCCATGGGCGGGGCCGAGGGCCATGCCGCGCCCGGCGCCGTCCAGGCGAAGCCGGCCTCGACCGCCCCGGTCAAGGTTCGGCTGAGCCCGAAAGGCCAGACGGACGGGCGCGAGTTGATCGCCAGGGCCGGCGAGATCATCGGCCTGGCGGGGCTCGCGGGCCATGGTCAGACCGATCTACTGCTCGCCGTCTTCGACGCCGCCGGGCGGCGCAGCCGCAAGGCCAGCGTCGACGGCGCAGTGGCGCTCGTGGCGGGGGACCGGCAGACCGACGGCGTCTTCCCGCTCTGGTCGATCGCCCAGAACATCGGAGTAAGGTCCTTCGGGGCCTTCCGGCGAGGGCCCTTCCTGTCGCTCGCCGCCGAGACCGCGCTGGCGGTGCAGTGGAAGGAGCGGATCAAGATCCGCACGGCCGACCTCGACAATCCCATCCTGTCCCTCTCGGGCGGCAACCAGCAGAAGGCGCTCTTCGCACGCGCCCTCGGCTCCGATGCCACCATCGTGCTGATGGACGATCCGATGCGCGGCGTCGACATCGGCACCAAGCTCGACGTCTACGACCTCGTCCGGGACGAGGCCGCGGCAGGGCGGACCTTCCTCTGGTACACGACCGAAATGGACGAACTCAGCCATTGCGACCGGGTCTACGTGTTCCGGAACGGCGTCATCGTGGCCGATCTCGGCCGGTCCGAAGTGAGCGAGGAGGCCGTCATCGGGGCCTCCTTCGCGGAGGTCGCGTAAGCATGCAGCAGGTTGTGGCCATCGCCGCCCGGCGTCCCGGCGGCGCCGCTCCCGGGCTGCGGCGCGTGTTGCGCGCCGCGCTTCCCGCCCTGTCGCTTCTCCTGATCCTGGCGGGTATCTGGGTCCTGAACCCGAGGGCGATCAGCTATTTCGGGCTGACCCTCATGCTCAACCTCGCGGTCCCGGTGGCGCTCGCCACCGTGGGGCAGATGTTCGCCATGGCGGGCAACGAGCTCGATCTGTCGATCGGGACCTTCGTGGGCTTCGCCGGCTGTGTCACGGCGACCCTGCTGCACGACAACCCCGCCGCGGGCGCCGCCGTGCTGGCGGGCTGCATCCTGGTCTATGCGCTGCTCGGGGCGCTGATCCACCTGCGCCAACTCCCGTCGATCGTCGTGACGCTCGGCATGTCTTTCGTCTGGCAGGGCCTGTCCATCCTGCTGCTGCCGAAGCCCGGTGGCCATGCGCCGGACTGGCTGAAGAGCCTCATGGGACTGAAGGTCCCCTATGTGCCATTCCCCGTGCTGGCGGCCCTGGCCATCGGCATCGTGGCGTATTTCGGCCTGATGCGGACCTCCTACGGCGCCGTGCTGCGCGGTGTCGGCGGCAATGCCGTGGCGGTCCAGCGGGCCGGATGGTCGATCCTGAAAGCCAAGATGATCCTGTTCGGTCTGACGGGTGTCTGCGGCGTGCTGGCCGGCATGGCGCTGATCGGGCTGACCACGTCGGGCGACGCCAACCTTGGCAACGGCTACACGCTGCTGTCGATCGCCGGCACGATTCTGGGCGGCGGCGAATTCATCGGTGGCCGGGTGTCGCCGCTCGGCGCCGTCATCGGCGCGCTGACGCTGACCTTGGCGGGATCTCTCCTCAACTTCATGCATATCTCGCCGGACTGGCAGGTGGCCGCCCAGGGCGGCATCCTGATCGTCGTCCTGGCGGCGCGCGTGCTGATCAATCGAACCGGACGCCCCGCATGAAATCGACCCTGAAGCGGATCGCGGTCCAGCCCTGGCTGTGGTCCTTCGCCGGCGCCCTCGCGGTCTGGCTCGCCGCCGTGGCCTTCACGGGCGGCACCGGGGCGGCCGGCATGCTGTCGGCCGGCATCGCGCTCGCCGCCTTCTCGGTGCTGGTCGGCACAGCGCAGATGTTCGTCGTGACGCTCGGTCCCGGCAACGTCGATCTGTCGCTGCCCGCCAATATCGGCCTCGCCAGCGCTGTCGCCATGAAGGTGATGGGCGGCGAGGATTCGATGATCGCCGTAGGCCTCGCGGCGGCGCTCGGCAGCGGTGTGGCGATCGGGCTCGCCAATTATCTGCTGATCCGCCTTCTGCGGATACCGCCGATCATCGCCACGCTGTCGGCGAGCTTCGTCATCCAGTCGATCGGGATCAGCTACGGCCGAGGGCTGCAGGTGAAGCCGCCATCGGGCTTTGCCGATGCCACCAGCGCGCAGGTGGGCGGAGTCTCGCTGCTGGCGGTCGCCACGGTCGTCTTCTCCGTCATTGTGGCGGTCGTGCTGCACCGCACGATCTTCGGCCGCTCGGTCGCCGCCATCGGCCAGAACGCCCGCGCGGCGCGCCTCGCCAATATTCCGGTCGAGCGCGTGAAGATGCTCACCTACGCCCTTGCCGGCGCCCTGGGCGGCCTCGCGGGCGCCCTTCTGGCCGGCTATTTCCGGGGTTCGTCGCTCGATATCGGCAACGAATACCTGCTGACCTCGATCGCCGTCGTGGTGATCGGAGGGACGTCCGTGGTCGGCGGCAAGGCCAATGTCACCGGCCTGTGGGGCGCATCGCTGTTCCTGGTGATGCTGCTCACCATGCTGAACACCTACGGCGTCAGCGCCGGCGTGCGCCTCCTCGTCACCGGCGTGGTCATCATCGCCGTCATGGTGGCGGCAGGCGGGCGCAAGGCGGTCCGATAAGCGGGGGCGAGCACCGTCCAATCCAAGCCTGTCAGACCGCGGAGAGGATGAGAGGGAGTGGAGAGCGGACCCATCTGAAGTCAGCGCTGGGTCCGTCCTCGCGACATGGACCGCGAGAGAACGCAAGGCTTCAGCAGGGCGCTGAATCAACAGGCGACAACGCGTGCTGCCAAGCAGCGCGGCCTTCCGTAATCCCGTAGTAGACGATGACGAGTCCTGCGAGCGGGTGGGTCCACCACCAGCCGAAGAGGGCATTCCGTGTGACGCCGAACAGAACGGCACCCGCCAGCGCCCCGTCGACGAGGGTGACACGCGCCTCCGTGGTGAGCACTGGATTGCTCAATCGGCGGCCGGTGACCAGCTTTCCCCAGGCCAGGAGCAGCATGACGGCGCAGGTCACTGCAAGCCAGACGATCGCAGGTTGCGATGCAGCTGGATGTGCGCCGGCCAGGAGCGTCCAACAGGATTGCGCAAGAACGTCGACCGCCAGC
>JAYVMK010000454.1:0-5015 GCA_043758995.1 Lichenibacterium sp.
GTCGTCCGTCGTGACGAGCTCGAGGGACATGCCAGGCTGAGGCTTCTCCCCCCGCAGCGCCTCGTCGATGATCATGATCTGCAGGCTCTTGTGCGCCGCGGCCTCGCCGACATGCCGCTCGACGAGGTGGGCGGCGAGATGCGCCGAACTCGCACCGCCCGAGCAGGTCAGGCGGTCGCGATCAATGACGTAGATCCTGTCGGATACGGGCACGAGACCGGCGAACTGCTCGAGAAAGTCCGCGTGGTGAAACCAGCTGACGCAGCAGCGGTAGCCGTCCATCAAGCCAGCCGTATGCAGGATCAACGCGCCCGTGCAGACCCCCACCAGCGGAACGTTCGCGGCCGCCGCCTCTTTCAGAAAACGGGTCGTTCCAGCCCCAAGGTTGTCCATCTCGTCGATGAGCCCCCCGACCACGACCACATAGTCGAAGTCGCGCGGATCGGAGAGACGGGCGTTGGGCTGCACCACCACCCCGCAGCTCGACGTCACAGGATCCATCGTATCGGACAGGACGCTCCACCGGCACAGGATGGGACGACTGCGATCACCCTCGTCCGCCGCGAGGCGGAGCACGTCCACGAAGTTGGCGAAGGCGCAGAGCGTGAACCGCCGAGCCAGAATGAAACCGACGCGAAGCCGCGGTTGTCGGTCCCGCCCGCGCATGATGTGCTCTCTTGAGTGTTCTGACACTGGAACTGTCCGGGTGAGTCGCGAATGTCATCTGGACGTGACGCATCCGTCCTGTCCCGCATTCAAATGCGGCGGTACTCGTAGCACACCCAATTTGCGGAGTGCGTCATGGATCGCTTCTCCTTTCCCAATATCGTGGCTAAGGCCTTCGGCGGCAACAAGGGCTGGCAGTCCCAGTGGCCAGACGCGGAGCTCAAGGACGAGTACGACGTCGTCATCGTCGGCGCGGGCGGGCATGGTCTTGGCACGGCCTACTACTTGGCCAAGGAACACGGCCTCAACCGCGTCGCCGTGATCGACAAGGGATGGCTCGGCGGCGGTAATACGGGCCGCAACACCACGATCATCCGCTCGAACTACCTCTATGACGAGAGCGCTCGCCTCTACGAACACGCCATGAAGCTGTGGGAGGGATTGAGCCAGGAGCTCAACTATAACGTTATGTTTTCCCAACGTGGCGTCATGATGCTGGCCCACACCGTGCACGACGAACAGAGCTTCAAGCGGCACATCCACTCCAACCGGCTGAACGGCATCGACAACGAGTGGCTCACGTCGCAGCAGGCGCAGGCGTTCTGCCCACCGCTCAACATCGCCGCCAACGCGCGCTACCCCGTAATCGGCGCCGCCCTACAGCGCCGCGGCGGCGTCGCCCGCCATGATGCGGTCGCCTGGGGCTACGCCCGCGGGGCTGCGGCACGCGGCGTCGACATTATCCAGAACTGCCCGGTGCTCGCCATCCGGCGCGACGCGGCTGGCCGCGTGTCGGGCGTCGAAACGGCGCGAGGCTTTATCAAAGCCAAAAAGGTTGCCGTCGTAGCAGCCGGCAATACGTCGGTGGTCATGGGCACGGCCGGGGTGCGCATGCCGCTCGAGAGCTACCCGCTGCAGGCGCTGGTCTCCGAGCCCATCAAGCCGGTGTTCCCCTGCGTGGTCATGTCCAACACCGTGCACGCCTATATCAGCCAGTCCGACAAGGGCGAACTCGTCATCGGCTCGGGCACGGATCAGTACGTGTCCTACAGCCAGCGCGGCGGCCTGCCCCTGATCGAGCACACGCTGGCCGCCATCTGCGAGGTGTTCCCGATCTTCACCCGCATGCGCATGCTGCGCAAATGGGGCGGCATCGTCGATGTCACGCCAGACCGTTCGCCCATCATCGCGAAATCTCCCGTACCGGGCCTCTACGTGAATTGCGGCTGGGGGACGGGCGGTTTCAAAGCGACGCCGGGGTCGGCCAACGTGTTCGCCCACACCGTGGCGCGCGATGAGCCTCACCCGATCAACGCCCCCTACACGATCGAGCGGTTCACCACTGGCCGCCTCATCGACGAAGCCGCGGCCGCGGCAGTGGCGCACTGAGAGGAATCGCGCATGCTCCTCATCACCTGCCCCTACTGCGAGGCCGCCCGGCCGGAGGTCGAGTTCGCCTATGCGGGCGAAGCCCATATCGCGAGGCCCGTCGACCCCTCGACGCTCACCGACGAGGAGTGGCGCGATCACCTCTACGTGCGCAGCAACCCTCGCGGGATGCACCGCGAGCGCTGGCGTCACCTGCACGGCTGCGGTCGTTACTTCAACGCCGTCCGCGATACTGTGACGGACAAGTTCTCGTCCACCTACAAGGCTGGACTGCCGCAACCGGCGAACACCACCATCGGGAGCCCGGCGCGATGACCAGCTATCGCGTGATCGACGAGGCTGGCGCCTCTTCCGCAGGTGGCCGGGCCGCCACGCCGGGTGCGAGCGGACTTCGGGTTCCCGGCAAGGGTCGCACGGCGGGCGGCAGGCCTGTGCGGTTCACCTTCGACGGCAAGCCCTTCGTCGGACAGGCCGGCGACACGCTGGCCTCGGCGCTGCTCGCCAATGGAGTTCACCTGGTCGGACGCTCCTTCAAATATCATCGTCCGCGCGGCATTCTCTCTGCAGGCGTCGAGGAGCCGAACGCCCTGGTTGGCACGGACCGCGGCGCGGGTCGCTTCGAGCCCAACACGCGCGCCACCGTGGCGGAGGTGTTCGACGGGTTCCGAGCCGAAAGCCAGAACCGCTGGCCCTCCCTGCGCACCGACGTCGGGGCCGTCAACGACAGCCTCTACATGCTGTTTTCGGCCGGCTTCTACTACAAGACGTTCATGTGGCCGAAGTCCTTCTGGAAGAAGGTCTACGAGCCGGTGATCCGCGGCGCGGCCGGCCTGGGCAAGGCTCCCTCGCAGGTCGATCCCGACAGCTACGCCAGCCGCTTCGCCCATTGCGACGTGCTGGTGGTTGGTGCCGGCGCCGCCGGCCTCTCGGCCGCCCTGACGGCGGCCCGGAGCGGTGCCAAGGTCATCGTCGCCGACGAGCAGGCGGAGGCCGGCGGCTGGCTCCTGTCCGATCCCGAAGCCCGCATCGACGGCCGCCCGGCCTGGACATGGCTCTCGGCGACGCTCGCCGAGCTCTCGGGCCTGCCGAACGCCACCGTGCTCACCCGCACCACGGCCACCGGGTACTACCACCAAAACTTCGTCGGCCTGTGCCAACGGCTCACTGATCATCGCGCCGAGGTGCCGGCCGGTGCGCCGCGCGAGCGGCTCTGGAAGGTGCGCGCCAAGCAGGTCGTTCTGGCCCAGGGCGCCATCGAGCGGCCATTGGTCTTCGCCGGCAACGACCGACCCGGTGTCATGTTGGCAGGCGCCGCCCGCAGCTACCTCAACCGCTACGGCGTGCGCGTCGGCGAGCGGACTGCTGTGGTGACGAGCAACGATTCCGCATGGGGCGCCGCCTTCGACCTCGCCCGGAGCGGGACCACGGTAGCGATCATCGTCGACGTACGGCCGGCGGTGGACGCGTCCCTCGTCGCTGAGGCCCGGCGCCTCGGCATAGAGACCCTGTGCGGTGGCAGCGTCACGGCCACTCAGGGCCGGCTCCGCGTCTCTGCCGTCCGGGTCAACCCAGTGGCGGCCTGGGGCGAGGCCGGCCGAGGCCGCTGGATCGCCTGCGATAGCCTGTTGATGTCCGGCGGTTGGACGCCGACCGTCCATCTCTTCTCGCACACCGGCGGCAAGCTTACCTGGGAGGACAAGCTCCAGGCCTTCCTGCCGGGCCAGGCGACCGAGGACTGCCGCTGTGCGGGGGCCGGCGCCGGGCGGTTCGGCCTCGCGGCGGCTCTCCGCGACGGTGCATCGGCCGGCGCTGACGCGGGTGCCGATGCGGGCTTCCCGTCCGAGGCGGCGAGCCCCGCCGTCGAGAACGACGCGTCGATGCTGGGCATCGCGCCACGCGACCTGCCGACGGATCGCGATCCGTCCTTCGCCAAAGCTTTTGTCGACTTCCAGAACGACGTGCTCGCCAAGGATATCCGGCTCGCCGTGCGCGAGGGCTTCCGATCCGTCGAGCACATCAAGCGCTACACCACCAACGGCATGGCGACGGATCAAGGCAAGACGTCCAACATCAACGGCCTTGCGATCGCGGCCGAGGCGCTGAAACGCCCCGTGCCTTCCGTCGGCCTGACGACGTTCCGGCCGCCTTATACGCCGACCACCTTCGGGTCCTACGCGGGCTACAATCGCGGTGAGCTCTTTGACGTCACCCGGCGCACCGCCATCGACACCTGGGCCGAGGCGGAAGGCGCGGTGTTCGAGCCGGTGGCGCTGTGGCGCCGCGCCCGCTTCTTTCCTTGTGGCGGCGAAGATATGCATGCCGCCGTCGCCCGCGAGTGTCGCGCCGTGCGCACGACCGTGGGCATGTTCGACGCCTCCACGCTCGGCAAGATCGAGGTCGTGGGTCCCGACGCGGCGACCTTCATGAACCGCATGTACACGAACGCCTGGACCAAGCTGCAGCCGGAACGCTGCCGCTACGGTCTGTTGCTCGGAGAAGACGGGTTCATCCGCGACGACGGCGTCGTGGGGCGCCTCGCCGAGAACCGTTTACACGTCACGACAACCACGGGCGGCGCCGCGCGCGTGCTCAACATGATGGAGGACTACCTCCAGACCGAATGGCCCGACCTCGATGTGTGGCTCACCTCGACGACCGAGCAATGGGCCGTGATCGCGCTCAACGGCCCGAAGGCCCGCGACGTCATCGCCCCCCTGGTCGAAGGCATCGACCTGTCCCCCACGGCCTTTCCGCACATGGCGGTCGGCGAGGGCACCATCTGCGGCGTGCCGACCCGGCTGTTCCGGGTCAGCTTCACGGGCGAACTCGGCTTCGAGGTCAACGTGCCCGCCCGCTTCGGCCGGGCCGTGTGGGAGACGATCCACGCGCGGGGTCAGGAGCACGGCATCGTGCCTTACGGCACGGAGACCATGCACGTGTTGCGGGCCGAGAAGGGTTAC
>JAYVMK010000455.1:0-2968 GCA_043758995.1 Lichenibacterium sp.
CCCCGTTCCCGGCCTCCTGCACAGTCCAGCCGTTCTTCTCCAGCACCGTACGCAAACGCTGGCGAATGTCGGCGTCGTCATCGACCACCAACACGTCGCCGCCCGTCTCGCGAAATTGGTCCAGAACCGATTTCAGCCTGGTCCAGTCGACCGGTTTCGGTACGGCATCGGCTGCCCCGAGCGTGATGCTCAATCCCGGGTCGGCGACAAAGCTGACCATGATCACGGGTATCGCGGAGGTTGCGGGATCGGCCTTCAGCGCCCGCAGGACGGACCAGCCATCCATGCCCGGCATCATGACGTCGAGCAGGATGATGTGTGGCAGCAGCGACTTAGCGAGGTCGACACCGCTGCGCCCGTCCGAAGCCGTGCGGATTGTGAAGCCCTGACGTTGCAGAAAGCGGCTCATGAGGTCACGCTGCGACGCCTCGTCGTCGATGACGAGAACCAACTCCCCCGTCCCATGCAGCGCTTCGAGAGTCGCCTTGACGTCGGGCTCCAAGGTGCGTTCAGGCAAGACAGCGGGCACCCGCAGCGTGAAGCATGTGCCCTGGCCCTCAACGCTTTCGACGGCAACGTCACCCCCGAGCAAAAGGGCAAAGGCTCGGCTGAGCGCCAGCCCGAGACCTGTGCCGCCGAATTTGCGGGTGGTCGTCTCGTCAGCCTGGGCGAAGCGCTGGAAGAGACGGGAGACCTGCTCGCTCGTCATGCCGATCCCAGTATCGCGCACCGAAAACGAGAGCCAGTCGCCCTTCTCCGATGCTTCGCGCCGGACACCGAGCGTGATCGTACCGCCTTCGGTGAACTTGGCGGCGTTGCTGAGTAGGTTAAAGAGGCACTGACGTAGTTTCACCGCATCTGAACGCATCGTGCCGAGGTCATCGCCGATGTCGACCACAAGCTCGTTCGAATTACGCTGGACGAGTGTCTCGACCGTGCCCGCCGCGTCCCTGGTAAATGCCGCGACTTCGATGTCTTCGGCGAAGACGTCCATCTTCTCGGCCTCGACCTTACTCAGGTCCAGGACGTCGTTGATAAGCCCGAGAAGGTGTTTGGCGTTCGTCTTAATCTTGCCGAGGTCGGTGAGCATGGCCTGCTCGCCCATGTCCTCGGCCTCGTCCTCCAGCATTTCCGTGTAGCCGATGACAGCCGAGAGCGGCGTGCGCAACTCGTGGCTCATGTTGGCCAGGAATGAGCTTTTGGCTCTGTTGGCTGCCTCGGCCGAGTCCTTCGCGGCGGCAAGCGCGAGTTCCGCTTCCTTGCGATCGGTGATGTCTGTATGGGAGCCGACCCACTCGCGGACGCTTCCGTCCTCTTCCAAGACCGGAACGATAGAAACCGCCATGTGGCGCCACTCGCCGTCGGCACGCCTCAGCCGGTTCTCCAATGTGATCGGCCGCCCCTTGGCCTTGGCAATCCGCCATGCTTCGGCCGTTCTTGCTCGATCCTCCGGATGGAGGCACGCGAGCCGGCCCCAACCTAGCGATGCCTCCTCCGACTGCCCCGTGAACCTCATCCAGGCGGGCTGTGGTTTGGCGAAGGCACCGTCATTGTCCGTTGTCCAGATCATCGAAGCGTTCGCCTCGACGAGGCTCCGAAAACGCTCCTCGCTCTCCCGGTTGGCGCGCTCCGCTCGCTTCCTGGCCGTGACGTCCGCGATCACCATGCCCACGCCTTCGGCCTTTCCTCCATTGGCTTGCAAGGGATAGAAGTTCACCTGATAGGCTCGAACCTGGTCCGCTTTCGTATTGCTGACCGCTTCCACCTCGGTAATGGCGGCTCGACCGCCTTGCAGCACCCTCTGGAGGCGGGGCTCCAGCTTGTCTCGCAACTCCGGAATCACGTCCCAGATGCTCATGCCAGGCGCGGCGCTCAGGGCCCGCTTGCTCATCTTGGAGAGAGCATGGTTCAAATGACGGATTCGGAGCGACGGATCGAGAATGCCCAGTCCGATCGGCGCGTTTTCCATGACGCCCTCGAACAGGCGCTGACTGACCTGATGTTGGCGCTGTCGCATCACCGCGATCAGCCCGAGTAGGACACAGGATGCGAGCAGGCCGATCACCGAAACGATGCGCAGCAGGTCGTCGCGGCTTTGTTCCGATGATGTGGCGGCGATGCGGCTGTCCGCGTCCCGCTGCAAGTGGGCGATCTCCACGCGGATCTGGTCCATGAGGGCCTTACCGTGCCCAGAGTCGATGCGCGCAGCCCCCGCTCCAGCACCTTGCTGCCTGTAGTCGTCAATGACCTCGGTTGCCTCCTTGAGGCGTGCGGCAACGAGGCCATCGAGCTTGTCAGCGTTAAGACCGACCAAAGCTGCAGTTCTTGCCTCGTCAGCCGGTACCGCGGCGACCCCTGTCTTATATGGATCCAGGTAACTTTCCCGACCCGTTATGACGAAGCCCCGCTCGCCAGTCTCGACGTCCTTCAATGCGGAAAGGAGACGCTCGGTAGTGACGATGAGCGAACGATCATGTTCTATGGCCCGCTGGTGCCCGTGGTCCCGTGAGTAGGCCCAGCCTGCTATGACGAGGGACGCCATGAGAAAGGCACCCGTCAGCCATGGTGCCCATTTCAGCAGGCGACCGTTGTCAATCATCACTGGTCCTTGTCACACGGCCATCGCAAATCGTCGGCTCACTCACGTCATCATACGTGGGCCCACGACGTGAGCTGAACCATAGCGCAGTTCAGTAGGCGTTTCCCTTTTGACACGGTGACCACTGACCTCCCTGTCCGCGAAAACGACCTGAGGTGCCTCAGGAGTTCTGGGCAGACGTCCTGACAGGTTCTTCCCGCCTGATCGTGGCCTAAGGTAGCTCTGGAGCTCGAAGGCCGATGGCTAGCTGTGGGCGACTAAGATCGGCATACTTTTACAACCGAATGCTTCGTGCACATTGTTTAATCCGCGTGATGCTCAAGGGTCTCGCCGCAGGTTGCTCTACATGCATCCAGACGTCCTGCAACG
>JAYVMK010000456.1:0-8915 GCA_043758995.1 Lichenibacterium sp.
GTTTCGGCCAGCCAGGGAAAAAGAGTATCGCCTTGCCCGGGGCCGGAGATCTTAAGGTCTTCGAACCATTTGATGAAGGCCTTGGCGGTCGTGGGTGCCTCGGCGGCGCGGGCCGCGACGGACTGGCGCTCCTGGTCGAGGTAGGCGCCCTCGAGCCGGCTCATGGCGGCGAACTCCTGGAGGTCGGCCCGCCAATCCCCATCGGGAAAGGCGGGATCGAAGCGCTTGGCATTGAAAGCCGTCAGAGCAAGCTGCAAGTCGCAGTCCGACATCGCGTCGAGGTCGGCGAGCCCATGAGGATGGTCGAGCATGCCTAGCTTTCCTTTGTGACGGCGAGGACGACCGCGGCGATGCGGTCAGCGTCCGCGTAAGCTCCCCCGTCCAGCTCTTCACCGAACACGTCAGGATCAGTTTCGACGTATGACCACCTGTGGCGGAACGAGGCGAGCCGGTCCATGGCGGCGTGGCGAAAGCCGTCGATCCCGTTTACGATGGCGGAACCCGTGTATAGTAGTAAAGTTCCGTTCGGCGACAAGCGGTCCAACGCCGTTTCGAGGATGGCCAGCGAGAGCCCTTCGCCAAGCGTGCCACCGCCATGCCGATAGGCCCGTTCGGCTGGGTCGATCATGTAAGGCGAGTTTGCAACGACGAGGTCGAAGGACCCCTCGGTCTCTGTCAGGAGATTGCTGGAATGAGCGCTCGCTCGTACCGCGCCTGCCAGGGCTGCATTCAGACGAGCATAGCGTAGCGCGACGTCGTTGATGTCAACCATCAACACGTCTGCGTCGGGACGGCTTTCGGCCACCACGATACCGCCTATTCCCGCGCCGCAACCAATGTCGACTGCCCGGCGCATCGGCGCGTTCGATACGGCAAGGTGCGCAGCGATGGCGTTCGCGAACCGGTAGGTGTCGGGGCCAAAGAAAACCGAGTCTGCTGCTGTCGTGGGATAAGCGGAGTGGATGAAGAGGTTAGCTCCCAGCGTCGATAAGCGGATCGTACTCCGGAGACGGCCGTTCTCCCGGAAGACCACGCCAGCGGCCATCACCAAATCAAGAAGGGGAGCTGGCAAAACCGCCTCGTCGAAGGGCCGGCTCCAGCCGAACACGTCGGTCAGAGTCCTGGCCTTCGCATTGCCTGGCCGCGCATTGTTGCGGGCGATCGTCAACGGCGTCGGCGTGACAAAGTAATACCCTGTGTCGCGCACCGCTTGGGCGAGGTCGAGCAGCGCCCGGTCGACGGGCGGGAAATCACCACGATGTTCGTGCATGGAAACCTTGTCGCTGATTAAACCATCCGCTTAAGATGCGGCTCTAGCCAACTCACGTGCGACCGGCGAGCTCACGGGTGACCTGCGCCACGGCTCGTCCGGATCTTGCGCTTGGAATGCTAGCGCGCCGCCTGATGGCACGCGGACCGTAAGTCAAACGATGGTGCCTGGCAGGCGGACACCGTCGATGCCGCCTGCTTCGCTAACTTTGAACGTCGCCGTGCTTTCAATGTTGCCCTGAACGGCTGCCTTGGGCATCGGCTGGTTTTTCCACTTGCATGGTTGACCTGGCAACATGCCTTGATACGGCGGTGCGTAGATGATCGCGGGTGACCGCCTCATCGGCCGGGCATCCTGGACTAAAGCACCATGCCGATCGCCAACCCATCGGTCTATGCGGCACGCGGCCGACACAAGAAGTTTGGCGTCGTGCGGATCAACCTCGTGATCGATGACGCGAGCGGCATGGCGCTCATCCGACAGGGACAAGCCTCTGTCGAAACCGAACGCCGCCACAGGCGAGAGTGTGCGTCGATTCACAATGAAACATCTGCGTCGCGCGAACGCCTAGTCTGCAAATCTGAAGAGACGGAGAGGACTTCACGGACACGGTTGTCGGCCGCGTGGTCGCTCCAGAGTTCCACGATGCTGTTTTCGACGCCGTTTCCCTAACCCTCAATGTTCTCTTGTGTGAAAAAGTTGTTTTTCCGTCTCCTCTGGTCCACCGATGCCCGCAAGTGGGCGTTCTCGCGATAGCCCGTCCCCAAGCCCCATGCATGTCGTCTCAGCCGGCGGTCGAGGTGGCCTTCCCTGCACCTACGCCGCGCTCTGGGACGAGATCCACGGAAGATCTCTCACGGATTCCCCTTCTGGTTCGTTCGGATACGGCTTTGGAAGCAGGCGAGCCTTGCAACCTTCCCCGCCGACATGCCGCCCCTCGCCTCGCCGCCTCCGAGCAGCGGTACGGGTTCGAGCAGGCGTGGGCCCTGCGGTGCGCATGATCGGCCGCGAGGTGCCGGTCTCGCGAGCCGCTCCTGGCCCGCGGGTCACGGCATCGTCGCATCCACTCCCGTGCCGCGGCTCACGCTCGCGTCGACGCACCGTCCTCCCGGTGCACCCTCGTCACCTTCGTCTCTTAGCAGACGAAGCGCCGCCTTCACCTCGCCCTGTGTCACGACGAGCTTCGTCGCACCGCCGGGGATCACGGCGTCCTCGGCGCCACCACCGTGCCGATGGCCTCCATCGTCGTCCCGTTGTGGCGCGAGCCCGACGTCGCCCGGACGGGACCATCCCCCGCGACCAGCGCACCCAGGACGAGGGCGCGGTCGGGTGCCGTCACCTCGCGGGCGTCCATGAACTCGCGCAGGCGCAAGAAGGCCGCCCGAGCCTGTTCGTGGATGCCCTCGCCCATCGCCGTGTCGATTCCAAACGGGCGGTGGGCGAGGAGGGTGCCGCAGGGGTCCCACTGGTGCCCGACCCCCGGCGCGGCGGCACAGACGTGCGCCGACTGTCCGATGTGGGGGACGACGTCGAAGGCGGGAGACAGGCGCCAACCGTCGGCGTCGCCGATGAAGGCATGGTTCCTCAGGTTGTCGTCCGTATTGCGCAGAAGCGAGTTGACGACGTATCGCTGGTACATCGCGGTCCTGGTCTCCACCGCGCCGATCCGCTGACCGACCAATGCGATGTCGAGGTAGGTCTGGTTCGTTCCGTAGACGCTCGGTCCCTGTCGGAGCAGCGTCCCCGCGCTGAGATAGGCGAGGGCCCCCCGCCCTCGTCCCGATCGAACCGGCGCACGAGCAGCACGGTGCGGCCGCTCACGCGGAGGAGGCGCCGCTCCGGCACTGCGATGCCCGCCGCCTCGGCGACGTCGAGGCACGCGGCCTCCATTCTCGGGTCGTCGAATCGGTCGCCCGAGGCCGGGAACTTGGCGATCCAGTCGTGGCCGTCTCGTCGCAGCCTGGCCTTCGGCCGGGCACCGCCCGCGTCGCTGCTACGCAGCAGCAGCGCGAGATGGCTCGGTGACGCCCTCCCCTCCTCGGCCGCGGTGGCGGCGTCGAGTAGCATGTCGACGTCGTCCTCGTCGCCGGGAAGGCCGAAGCTGGGAGGCGTCGCGGGATGCCACGTCTCCGGTCGGTCGGGCGTCGGCCCGTACGAGAGGTCGCCCGTCCTCCGGGAGCCTCCGGAGGCGAGGTACTCGGCCATGCCGAGGGTAAGGTCGGGGTAGGCCCTGTCGACGATGCCCTTCCCCCACCCGTCCGGGCCCGAGTCGTGGAAGGCGAGGGATACCTCGAACGGGCTCGCGTCCCGCCATCGCGGTGTCAGCTGGAGCGACACCGGGTCGATCGGCCGCCGGTCATCCCGGCGAAGGTAGCTCGAGGCGTACTGGAAACGACCGCGTCGGACACGCCCTCTACCCTCGAACACGAGGACGCCCACCACGACGTGCCCCGTCCCCCGTCGCCTGAAGACAAACAGCTTATCGATTCGCCCGGCCTCAGAAAGCTCCCACATCCGGGTGCCTCCCCCCACGCCGTCGGCCGACGTCGAGGTCTATGTCGTCGCCGATGGGGTCCGACGCCAAGATCTCGCTGAGGCGGTCCCCGTACCCCAAGGTCACGAGGACTTTGAGCAGCACGTCGACCCTTGTCCCGGGCTTCCCCGCCTCGATGGTCGCCACCGTCGAGCGGACGACTCCCATGCGGTCCGCCAGTTCGCCCTGGCTGAGGTTGCGACGGAGGCGCGCGAGCCGGATCGTCTTCCCGAGCCGGCTGAGCCCCTCGATTTCGTCGGTGGACAGGGTAATGGATCGAGGCATGCGGTTGCCCTCACTATATGGCTTAGTGACTGCTATAACATACAAGTAGTGGTCACGTCACGATCGCGGGGGGGCGTCGGGGTCGGACCGCGCTCAACCTCGGGGCGTTCGTGCGTCGGATCTGCGTCGCCGCCCAGTCGATCCGGTCGGCGCCAGACGGGCACGTCGGCGACGACCCATCTCACGCCACCTCGACCCATGCTGTCGGCATTCCCTCATGCCCGAGCCCGACCTCGTCCGCGAGTTGGGACGTGGCGCTGCCTCGATGGATAGCGCCTCGCCCGTGGAGCTCAAGCACGAAGGCGAGCGAACCCGAGAGCAAAGCGCTCCCGTTCCCGCCGGTGTGCAGGATTCCCTATGCCGAGCACCCTGGCAACGGTCCGCCCTGTGCGGGGCTCGGCCTCGCGAGGCGCGACGGCCCCACGCACAAGCTCAGGGATCCTTTTAGAAGATCTCGTCGTCGAGCGCCGCCCACGTGCGCTCCGTCGTCTCGACGCGGGCGTTGTGGCCGAGGAATTCGGCCAGCGACATGTAGATCGGCGGCATCTCGCCATAGGCGTCCGCGATGCGCGCGTCCGACCACCCGGCTCGCCTCAGAGCCCGGGCCCCCGACACGGCGTCGGTGTCAGTCTCTCGTCCCGGCGACGGCTTCGGGCATCAACAGCTCGGCCGCGAAGGCGTTAGCTTTCACCTCGCGCAGATCGGTCATCGCGACCTCGGACCGGCTAACGTTGCCGCCCCACGCGGCGTCCAGGACGACGTAAACATATTCGTGCGCGAGGCTGCGTACGGAATTGCGGAGCCAGGATCAAGCCTGCCAGCAACGCGTAGGACTGCGTCTTGGTCACCCGGATCGACCGCCGTCGGAAACGAGTCCGCAGACAAAGCCGGCCGAGGCCCGACACAGGGTCGCGGTCGGACTGCAGCATGCCGGCCTCCTGTGGAGCGTCACCAGGCAGCGACTCCGCTGCCGTTGCGCGGTCTCAGATACGTACCAGGCGCGCAAGGGCGACGATTTTTTGCTGATACAAACGATCGACTGGCGCAAGCTTCCTCTAGCAAGCCGTCCGGCGTTTCAGACGGCCACGCCCGTGGTCAGTTGGCCATTTCAGGATCGTCGGCCGACTGTAGGTAACCCATGCTGGTCAGCCAATCCGTCAAGGCGAGCTTCAGAGCTTCGGCTCGCGTCGGCTTAGGGTCGGGCTGCGCTTCACGCCAGGCGTCTACAGCAGCCTTGAGAACCGGAGAGACGCGCGTGGCCAGCGTCAGGGGGGCTGTGGCGGGAGTGTGTTTCATGGGCTGCAGGCTGCCGAGGTCGTCCGGCAATGACAACAACCTATGAGATGTCGCTGTCACGTTTTCGACGACTCACATAACTACCTCCGGTGCTAACGGGGGAGGTTGATCCAATTGTAACCGACGTCGGGCTGCCAGGCGGCTTGAACGGGCGGCAAGTGGCTGATGCAGCGCGGGTGCTGCGACCGAACCTCAAAGTGGTAGTTATCACCGGCTACGCTGAAGCTGCCGTGATGGGTAAAAGTGATCTGGAGCCCGGCATGGCGGTGCTGACCAAGCTTTTTGCCATGGACCACCTCGCGGGCAAGATTGGAGAGATGGTCCAAAGCTGAGGCGACTGGTGGTGGGACGACTACGAGACAGCCTTTCCACCTTCCAGCGCCGTCATAGATCGCTTAAGTCGCTCGACGAGTACGACCCGTCTCGTTTTACGCGTGTCGGGCAGGCTAGGGCAACGCGACAATTACGTTCGGGACGAAGACGAAAGATTCTGGCAGAAGCGGCCCCACCAACGTCCGTCGTGATCGACCTATGCTACAGCATCGCGTATGATTTGTATCTCCGCACAATTTCCAACGTTTTATACTCAGATATTAGAGCCGACGGACCGACCTATGGCCTTTTCGCGTGTAAGCCTTTGGTGAGAAAGCAGCAGCTTGCGCACACGCCACGCTCCTATTTGCATGCAGCAAGATCAGCAAATGGAGCATCTGCCTTCGACGCAGCTTCTGCACTCGCCTTCCTGGATGAGGTCGCCGGATGCCTTGGAACTGTAGAGCTTCCTCGATCGACCACGCATGGGTCGCAGCTTGGGTGACATGCACGACCATCGGTTTCCGTAATGAGGCAGGGTGACAGACCGCAGTTGCCATTGTAGTTGAAGAACTGACTCACTACTATATCATACTAGCAAACTCAGTATTTCGATACTACGTTAAAACCGGTACTCGTCAATGTGACAATTCAGACTGATCCACACCCGCGTTCCGCTAGCAGGCTGTTGAAGAAGTCGGCCAGCGGTGAGCGATGAAGGGAATTTCGTCACCGTCGTGGAATCCAATTTCCGAAGCGAGTCGTCGGCCTGAAGCTCTGCCCATCCGGAGCCCCTGGCCTCGTCCATCTCGTCGTTCCCGTTCCAGTCGAACTCAATGGCGGCGTGTCCACCTCCGACGGCGAAGGCCCCGGTGACGCATCCGAAGGCGAACTCGCCTCCGTTGGCGTTGAAGAGGATGTAGGCCAACTCGACCATGTCGGCGTAGTCGGCCTCGTAGCCGGGCAGCTCGATAATCCGCCACTTGCCCAGGACGCTCACGCCAAGGCTTCGAGCAGCTCGGGCAGGCGAACCAGGTTGTAGGCCGCCGCCGTGAAGGCGAAGGCCCACCCGACTCTATTGCGACCCCTAAAGCGGGTCTTACGCTGACCGACGACGGTCTTGATCCCGCCAAAGCCCTCTTCAATGCGCTTGCGGAACCTCTGGCTCATGCCATAGCCGGCATGGCGGGTGGTTCGTCGATCGATGTATGAGCGGCGGCAGTCGGCGTTCTGGGCCACGTGCGCGCGCACGTTCATCGACCTCAGTTCGTTGACGAAGTCCTCCGAGCCATAGGCCTTGTCGGCACGCCCTGACATAGCCCTGGGCCGGTCTGCCCGTGGTTCGATGATCGCTAAGGCGGCGATGCGCTCGGCGTGGCCATTCGCGGACGTCAGGCATGTGTCGACGATCAGGGCCGAGCGGTTCTCCATCAGGTCGTGGCCGATGAAACAGAGCTTGGCCTCGATGCCCGGGCCCTTGCGGTAGAGCCTGGCTTCGGGAACGGTGATATTCGCGTGCGTCTCGTTCGAGCGTGTCTGGCCTTTGAAGTCGACCTCGGTGTTACGCCCGCCAGTGGCCGGCGGAGCTTGATTCCCGCTTTGATCCTTGGGCCTGAAACTCTTCATCGATGCCCATGCCTCCATCAGCATGCCGTCGACGCTGAAGTGGTCGCTGGACAGGAGCCGCTTCACCCGGGGCTGGACCAGCACGGCTGCTAGGAACTTGGCGGCGATCTCGCCGACCACCATCCGGTCCCGGTTCTTGCTGAAGCTCGAGTGATCCCAGACTGGAACGTCGACGACCAGCCCCACGAACCAGCGAAACAGCAGATCGAAGTCCAGCCGCTCCATCAACTGCCGCTCAGAGCGGATCGAGTAGAATGCCTGAAGGAGCATCGCTCGCAGCAGCATCTCGGGCGGGATCGAGGGGCGACTCATCCGAGTTGAATAAAGCGCAGAGAAGTCATGGTTTAGCGATGCGAGCGCTACGTCCGTTAGCTGCCGGATAGTCCGTAGTGGGTGGTCGGGACGGACCCGGGCCTCCAGGTCCACATAGGAGAACAACGCCTCTGCACGCTGATCCGAACCCCGCATCCGCTTTCCCCGAGCGCTTCCTAACGGGAGTGAATCATGCTCGGCTCGCCCACGCCACAGACTTCTTCAACAGCCCGCCAGAAGACGTGGCGCTCCTCGGCCTCCTTCGCCGAATGCTGGCGAAATGTCCCTAACGAAAAGCGGCACCTCCTTTCTCGCTCGGATCCGGCAGATATTTTTGCACGGCGCTGAGGGTTTCTGGATATGCGCGACGCTGATTCGGCCTACTCAGACCAAGCTGCCACCTCATTTCCCCCGAAGACCATGCGGCGGATCATTGGCGAGGTCAGTGCTAAGCTGAACCCGAGCGCGGGTGCGCTCGCATCGTTGAGGCGCTTTGTCTGTTCTTCGCTCAACGTGATCTCGGATGCAGCCATATTGCTAGCGAGCTGCGGCAGCCTGCTCGCACCGACAAGGGTGGCGGTGATGCCGGGACGCGCCATGACCCAAGCCAAAGCCACCTGCGCCGCGGGTCGTTCGATCTCAGCAGCGATGGACTTCACCACCTCCAGTACGTCCCAGTTGCGATCAGCAAACTTGCTGTTGCCGAATGGATTTGGGCCGCTCAGCCGGCCGGAGCCACTGGTGTCCTCACGCCGGTACTTCCCGCTTAGGAAGCCGCCCGCCAGCGGACTCCACGGCATAACGCCCATGCCGGACTCTTGCGCGCTAGGGATATGCTCGCTCTCGACATCGCGGGCGACCAGCGAATACTCGACCTGGATCGCGATCGGACCGGGGATGCGCCGCTCCGCAGCGATGGTAGCGGCCTTGACTGCCAGCCAGGCCGGCATGTCGGAAAAGGCGTAGTAGCGGATCTTTCCAGACCGCACGAGGTCTCCCAGCGTCTGCATAATCTCCTCGGCCGGTGTGACGCCGTCCCAAATATGCATCCAATACAGGTCGACGTAGTCGGTGCCGAGCCGTCTGAGCGAGGCATCGAGTGCACGATGAATGTTTTTTGCGCCGGAGCCTCCTGCATTAGGGTTGCCGCCGCCTGCTTGTGTTGCAGTCAGCGGACTTGCCGAGCCGTTGAACCCGAACTTGGTAGCCAGCACGATCTCGTCTCGCGACCCGGTTTCCTTGATGAACTGACCCACCAGCGTCTCGCTTGCACCGCCCGAG